>JBCCLQ010000011.1:0-18586 GCA_039026795.1 Pseudomonadota bacterium | reverse complement strand
CTTTTGATCTGGCTGTGGCGCTCTGTGCGATCGTATTCTTTGAGCGTTTCAACTAAGCCCTGATGACTTGAGAAGAACTCTGATATTAATTCAGAAACATTTCTTTGCCCCGCAAGTTTTCCTGCTATCTCAAGCAAATCATTTGCTATTTCTATGGTCGAGTTCGCACGATCTTGTGCATCTCTGCTTTCGGCAAGAATTGTTGATACAGTCATTTCAGTATTAGCTTCGAAACCTAATGCCTGCTTTTGCTCTTGTTCGGTTAATTTCAAAAGAGTTGCCGCCTTGTTGAAGGCTTCGAGTAATTCTACGCCAGTCAGTTCTGGTTGTGTTTCTGACATTAATGCACCGCGATGGAGCCGGTGCCGGTTTTTTCGACGAGCTTTAAGCGTGATTTTTGTTCTTCACTGAGGATTTTGTTGTCATTGGCCTGATGTGTTTTTACCAAGTTATCCAGACGACCACGGATGCCTTCGAGTTCATCATTCGCGGTTTCCAGTGTTTGACGGATCAGAGACTTCAGCTCTTTCTCATCAGCAGGTGAAATTTCACCCTTATTTTTGATGCGATCGCGCAAGCTTTTCAGCTGCGCCTGAACATTTTTAAAATCCATGATACCCTCATATCTGTGTCGAAAGCATCAGGAACATAAAGGATTTTAGCGTATTCTGTCAAATATTTTTGCGATAATATTGTTGCGTTTTACACATGACGTTGCGCCGCATTACACCGAGCGGGCTTCGAAATCAATGCGCGGATCGACGTAAACATAGACCAGATCACGCACCAAGGTCATGATTAAGCCCATGAGCGCATAGATATAAAGCGTACCCAGCACTACGGGGTAGTCTCGATTTATAACACTTTCATAGCCCAACAAGCCCAGCCCATCGAGGGAGAAAATTACCTCAATCAGCAGTGAGCCAGTAAAGAAAATGGCGAGGAAAGCGGATGGGAACCCCGCAATCACGATCAGCATCGCATTACGGAAGACATGGCCGTAGAGCACTTCTTTTTCAGCCAAGCCTTTGGCGCGTGCGGTGAGTACATAATGTTTACCGATTTCATCCATGAATGAGTTTTTGGTCAGCATAGTGAGACCTGCAAAGCCACTGATCACCATAGCGGCAGTTGGTAAAACCATGTGCCAAAGATAATCGAGCGTGACTTGCCACCAGCTCATATCTTCCCATCCATCGGAGAGCAGACCGCGTAGCGGGAAGATATCAAAGTACCGTCCACCCGCAAAAACGATGATCAACAATATCGCGAACATGAAAGAGGGGATGGCATAGCCGATAAAGATCGCTGCCGATGTCCAGATATCAAACGGTTGTCCGTCGCGCACAGCTTTTTTGATCCCAAGCGGAATGGATATGAGGTAGATAATGAGTGTTGACCAAAGACCAAGTGAAATCGATACCGGCATTTTTTCCAGCACCAAATCAATCACCGAGACATCGCGATAGTAGCTCTCGCCCAAATCGAATTTGGCGTAATTCACAACCATTTGGAAAAAGCGTTCATGGGCGGGTTTGTCAAAGCCATAGAGTGCTTCGAGTTCCGCGACGAATTCAGGGTCTAAACCTTGCGCACCGCGATATTTACTCGATTGGCCAGTTGCCTGCGCGGTTGTGCCGCCAACAAGGTCACCGCCGCCGGCCCCACCTCCAAAGCGCGCCGTGGCTTCCACACCGTGGCCTTGTAGTTGGGCAATCATGCGCTCCACCGGGCCACCGGGGACGAATTGCACAATGATAAACGATACCAGCACAATCCCGAACAAGGTCGGAATCATCAGCGCCAGACGTTTGAGGATGTAATTGGCCATTACGGTTTAAAATTCCAGTCGTTACATATCCATTGCGAACCATCAAATTCTAATACGGCGAGCGCGCCTGTGGAAAGCTTGATTTTGTGGTTTTTCGCGAAAGCTTCGAAATCATCAAGAATATGAGGGGCGAAGCGCGCGATGCCGTTGGATGTGACGACCAGAACGGTTTCGTTATCATCATGCGCACGAATTTGATCGGCGAAATCTTTCCAGTTTTGGATGATCTGATCAGGATCGACTTTCCAACCGTCGGGCACTTTTGTGTGTTCATCCCAATCCTGAATCGCTTGTTCCCCAATACGGGCAATGACGTCGGCTTCGGGTTTGTTTTCATCGGGGCCGTAATCAATCTCGTTAAAAATGTCGAGCGTATAGACAGGGTTGGGAACGCCGCTTTGCTTGATTGCTATTCTGGCTGTTTGCTGTGTGCGCTGTAATTCGGAAGCGTAAACAACATCCGGAATGTTTCGTGTTTCTTGAAGCCATGTTCCGATCTTGCGGGCTTGTTCTTCACCACTTTCCACCAAGGGTAAATCCGTGCGCGCACCGACGCGTGTCGCGGTATCATTTGGCCCAAATGTATTTCCATGGCGTGCGATGATCAGTTTGGTCATGACGCAAGTAGTTTTTCTGCGCGGGCAACATCTTCGGGAGAGTCGATTCCAGCTTGAGCGAGACCAGCATCGACATCAATGACAACCGTCTGGATAGGAATATTGTTTTCAAGCAAACGGAGTTGTTCGAGGCCTTCGAGTTGTTCGTAATGCCCTTGTGGCAGAGAGACGAATTCTTTTAACACATCTGTCCGGAAACCATAGAGCCCGATATGTTGGTAGACAGGAGAGTATTCGTGCTCGCGGTTTTCTTTGCGGATGGCGGGAATAATGTTTTTTGAAAACCAGAGTGCACGACCGTCATTGGAACGGATACAGGTTGTGCCCGAAAAGGGCGTTGTCTTTTTTGCTTCACGTAAGGTATCCAGTTCGCTCCACCGTAAATTCACAATAGGAGTCACAACACTGAGCTTTGGATTTTTTTCAAAGGCGTCGATGATGTTTTCGATTGCGCTTAGGGGCGTGAAGGGGGCATCCCCCTGAAGGCCGATGGTGATATCGAAATCTCCCAGTTTTTTGGCGGCTTCCAAAACGCGGTCAGAGCCTGTAGCGCAGTTTTCCGATGTCATGACGCAGTCTACGTCAATCTCCTTGCAATGATCAGCAATACGGCCGTCTTCGGTGGCAACAGCGAGAGTGATGTTTTTACCTTCAGAAGTTTTGCGGCCGATCTCAACCACACGTTCCAGCATTGTTTTGCCACTAATTTTTGCGAGCGGTTTACCCGGAAACCGGGTAGAAGCATATCGCGCTGGGATGATGATGGCGATCTTCATTATTCAGGTTTTACCCACCATGTGTCGATAACACCTGGTGTGAGGTCGGAGAGATTATCGGGGCGGCCGAGTTTAGACCAATACGCCACGCGCCAGTAATCAATATGCCATTGCGGAATAACGTAATGATTGGCGAGCAGGACACGATCCAGTGCACGTGTGCGGAAGACAAGTTCATCACGGTTTGGTGCTGTGATGATCATTTCAATCAGTTCATCAATGACGGGATCTTTAATGCCCATATAATTGCGTGAACCCGGCATATCAGCCTTTGCCGATGACCAGAAATCACGCTGTTCGTTCCCCGGTGAGGAAGATTGCGCAATAGAGCCGATGGTCATGTCAAAATCAAATTCATTCATCAGGTTTTGATATTGTGCCGGATCAACAACGCGGAAAGAGGCTTTCACGCCAGCACGTTCGAGATTTTTAGTGAAGGGCAGCACCCAGCGTTCAAAGAGCGGATTGGCATCCACGATTTCAAATTCAAGGCGTTGGCCCGTTGTTTCATGTACACGGATTTTATCTTCACCGAGTTTATAACCAGCCTCATCGAGAAGTTGCATGGCTTTACGCAGGTTCATGCGTGCATTGCCGGAGCCGTCGGTTTTTGGTGGGGCGTAACGCGTGGTAAAAACACTGTCCGGTATCTTGCCGCGATAAGGTTCGAGGATTTCAAGTACACGGCCTGTTGGTGCGCCTTCCGTCGAGGCGAGTTCGGAGTTTTCAAAAAAGCTATCAGTACGTTTGTACCCGCCATAGGCGAATTGTTTGTTCGACCATTCGAAATCAAAAGCGTAAGAGAGTGCTTCACGGACTTTCGGGTCTTTAAAAATTTCTCTACGGGCGTTGATGATAAAGCCCTGCATACCTTGAGGGCGTTTGTGCGAGATTTCCTCTTTGGTGATGCGGCCTTCAGTCACAGGTGCGGCGTCATAGCCGGTTTCCCAGAGTTTGGCGACGTTTTCGGTGCGATAGTCGTATTCTTCGGCAAAGAAGGCTTCGAGTGCAACGTTGCTATCCTTGTAGTAATCCATTTCGATCGAGCCGAAATTGAATTTACCTTTATTGATCGGTAAATCTTTCCCCCAATAATTCGGATCGCGCGTGTAAGTGATAGAGCGCCCCTGATCAACTTTTGTGATTTTATACGGTCCACTTCCCAAAGGCGGTTCGAGGGAGGTTGAACCGAAGTCTTTGCCTTCCTGTTCCCAGTAATGTTTGGGCAGGATGGAGAGCTGAGACAGAATCAGAGGGAGTTCTGCGTTACCACCATCTTTGAAAGTGAATTTCACGCGGCGTTCCGATGTTTTTTCGACGTTCGTGACATCGCCGTAATAGGCTTTGAAAAACGGTGTACCTTTTTCCATGAAGGTATTGAAAGACCATATGACATCTTCAGGTGTCACGGGTTTGCCGTCTTGCCACTTGGCTTCGGGGCGTAAGTTAAATGCGACCCATTCATTACTTTCAGGTCGCTCAATGCTCTGAGCGAGAAGCCCGTACATAGAAAACGGTTCATCGAAGCTTTGTTCCATGAGTGAGTCATAAACCAGGCTTTGACCGAGGAACTGCATGCCTGCCACAGGTGTGCCTTTGACAATAAACGGGTTGAGGGAATCGAATGTTCCGATCTGGTGAAGTTTGATTGTTCCGCCCTTAGGTGCGTCTGGGTTCACATAGTCGAGATGTGTAAAGCCATCTTTATATTTCGGCTCCCCATGTATCGCGATGGCTGATTGCGGGATGGTTTGCGGAATAACTTCCGTCGTTTCAGCCTGAACAACTATTTCTTCCGCATAAGCAGGAGTGGTGAGGAGTAGTAAAGTGAGTGCTAGGAGACGCATGGTTTTTCCTTCTAAGCTTTTGAGCCAATGGCTTCATTCAAATGTTTGTGACCGTCATGGTCAAGACATGTCACAAGATCGCGGCAAATTTGTGTCACCAGTTCGGGGCCATGAAAGACGAGTGCCGAGTAGAGTTGGACAAGTGAAGCACCCGCGCAGATTTTATCGTAGGCATCTTGCCCGGATGATACACCGCCGATGCCGATGATAGGGACTTTCCCGCCTGTATGTTTGTAGAAATTACGAATAACGTCCGTGGATTTTTGGGTGAGAGGTTTACCGCTCAAGCCGCCTTGTTCGCTTTTGAATTTTTTAGGCAAGAAGTCGGGGCGATCCAATGTTGTGTTTGTTACAATGATACCGTTGATATCCGTTTTCAAAACAGTATTCGCGATAGCATGCTGTTCGTTGTCATCCAAATCGGGGGCAAATTTAACAAGCAGCGGTGGCGGGTCTTCTTTGCCGCAGGATTTTTTGCGTTCCTCCAAAACCTTTTCGATCAGCTCTTGTAAATTTTCGGGGTCTTGTAAGTTTCGCAAGCCAGGCGTATTGGGTGAAGAAATATTGATTGTAAAATAATCGGCGTAAGGGCCAAGCGCGCGGATTAGGCGGCAGTAATCTTTCGCCGGTTCTTTTTGCGTTTTATTCATACCGATATTGATGCCAATTATGCCGGACGGGTGCGGGCGTTTATCCAAAAACTTTACGAGATTGGTTTTAAAAACTTCCAGACCACCATTGGGGAATCCCATACGGTTGATGACAGCTTCGCTTTTTACATCGCGGAACACACGCGGGCGTGGATTGCCGTCCTGTGGTTTTGGAGTCACGGTTCCAACTTCCACAAAGCCAAAACCGATATTCAGCATCGGTGCAATGACTTCGGCGTTTTTATCAAAGCCCGCGGCCAACCCGATGGGATTATTGAAGGTGCGTCCCCATAATGTCGTTTTGAGTTTCGGGTCATCAACCGCTTCATATTTGGGGGCAAAGCCTGCCTTCATCGCCGCGATGCTGACCTTGTGCGCGGTTTCAGGATCCAGCGCATGGAAAAACGGTTTGGTAATATCGAACAGGCTTGGCATTAACCCATATGTTTAAAGCCTTCGCGGGCATATGACCAGCCTGATATGACTGTGAGCGCGGAAGCTATCAACAATGTTATGTGTCCGGCGAGTAAAATGTGTCCTGATAGGGGAGCGGCGATGAGCAGGGCAAGCGCTATCATTTGAACGGTTGTTTTCCATTTTGCGGTCATGGAAGCTGGGAGTTTGACGTTTTTAGGCCCCAAAAATTCGCGTAGACCAGAGATAAAGAATTCCCGTGATATGATGATGGCAATGGGAATAAGCCAGAGCCCGCCCAATGTGCCAAGATCCACCATCACCAAAAGCAAGGCAGCAACGAAGATTTTGTCCGCAATGTGATCGAAAAACGTACCGAAATCCGATACAGCATTCAGTTTGCGCGCCAGCCAGCCATCAAAGAAGTCAGTGAGCGCACATATAATGTATAAAATGAGCGCGCACAGCGGCATATCTAAATACATCCAATAGGCAATGATCGGTAAAAGACCGATGCGCGCGAGGGTTAAGATGTTGGGTATGTTCAACATCTTTCCATTTTAAGCGTAGTGAGTAGAAAAAACATCTTTTTATTGAAACAATATGAAAAACATATAAAAGGTTAGTTTTTGAGAGGTGCTTTGTGCCAAGAGATATACAAATAACAGATCAAGATGGCCAGTTAGCAGAGCTTTTAACTGATAAAGGTGTTTTATCGGTTCATGAAAGTGCAGATGGTAGAAAATATCTCAAACTAGATGGAAGTATTTTAAAATTGGGAGCCGATTACAAGCATTCCAATGTGTTGTCGCATTCTGTTCTTGCCCTGCTTATTCAAAACAAAGGCAAAGTAGTTAGTCATGACGATTTGTTGGATGCGATGGAGCAAGCTGTACATAGATACGATACTGATGAGTATGACCCTCTGATTTACGCCAATCTTTACAAGCGTATTACTATTTTGAAGGACTGGCTAGGACGTATTGGACTTAACAACCTCATCTCTTCACATCGAGGTGAAGGATACTGTGTTGATGACCCTGAAAAAAAAGATCAGCCTTTTTTGGCTGTAGAAACGCCCTGGGGAAAATTAGAAGCCTTCAGAGAAAACGGAAGAGAAATCATAAGCTTTTGCAAAAAGAAAACAGATTCAAAAGTAGAATTATTTTCGCAACATAGGTTGAGAAAATCTTTGAGAAAAATTTTAGTTGATTTAATGCACCATGTTGGTGAGCCAAGAACTCAAAAAGATACAAACTTGGGTCTACATCAATACTCGCAGTATATTTCAGAATTAAGAAAAGCTTTTAGAGAACAGGGCGTTCCAGACAAAGAGCTTATAGAGACCATACCACCTCACATAAATGGACTTGGGATGGCCTCTTATAAGTTGAATGGAATAAAAGTAGTTCTTCAGTAATTAAACAGCGGCTTGTTGAGATGAACCTTCTTGTGGGTCACGCAGCACATAACCACGGCCCCAGACCGTTTCAATGTAATTTTCACCGTCAGTCGCATCTTCCAGCTTTTTACGCAATTTACAGATGAAAACGTCAATAATTTTGACTTCCGGTTCATCCATACCGCCATACAGGTGGTTCAGGAACATCTCTTTTGTGAGTGTTGTACCTTTACGCAAAGAGAGAAGTTCAATGATTCCGTACTCTTTTCCGGTTAAATGAAGCGGTTTTCCGTCTACTTCGACCGTTCTTGTGTCCAAATTCACACCAACGCGGCCTGTTTTGATGATGCTTTGGGCATGACCTTGGCTGCGGCGCACAATAGCTTGTAAACGTGCAATGAGCTCGCGTTTATCGAAAGGTTTGGTCAAATAATCATCTGCTCCAAATCCTAAACCTTTGATTTTATTGTCCAATTCTGTCAGGCCGGAGAGAATTAGGATTGGTGTTTCCACTTTTGAAGCCCTGAGGCGCTTTAAAACCTCATATCCATCCATATCAGGGAGCATCAAATCGAGGATAATGATGTCGTAATCGTAAATTTTCCCCAGATCCAGTCCATCCTCACCTAAATCAGTGTTATCAACGACATAGCCCTCTGATTTCAGCATAAGTTCTATGCTTTTTGCTGTTGAACTGTCGTCCTCGACTAATAAGACCCGCATGTAAATAATCCTTATTTGTTAAGCTTTTAAAAACCAAGATTGCGTTAAACTTTATTAATAATGTTAACAAATTTTCAAATGGTTAACAAAAGTTTTCGCCCGTTTTCACAAAGTATCGTTTCAAAACTTCATAAAATTTTAAATAAATTTGTCATATGATAGTAGGTGTAAAGGTGTAATTTACGCGCAATAGGGAAAAAGTGGGATTAAAAGGCTATACAAAATTTTTGTGTTTAGGGGCGCTTACTTTTATTGTCAGCGCTTGTTTGCCTGATAACAGCAGCACGATTTCAGATTCTAATGCCACATCTATGAGCGCGACGGCTTTGGAGGAGCAAGAGTTACAAACAGTACAAACTACTTTTGTGAGTGCATCACAAAGCTTACAGAGTCAAATCATACAAAATGCTGCTTTTGCTGCCGGTAACGCCAATGTCGGACAATTAGATTTTGCAGCGATGAATATTACTAATATCCCTTCTAATATGGGCGGAGCTTACTGCGAAATAATGAACATCGATGGATCTGTTACAGGACAGATTGTAACTTGGACAAGTGATATTTCCACTTCCGGCACATCTCAGCAAAATGATTATGCTCTTTTAACTGCATCCAATAATAGGGTCGATCTTCAAACTGGTGGCGGAATGCAATCCATAAATTTCGGTAATGATTGTAATGGTCTTCAAATTCCTGATGGTTCAACAGTCATGGTATCCGAGAGCGTCATGCCAAATACCGATAATAATTTGAATATCCAATATGAATACGCATCTCAACCGTGTCCTGTCGGTCAAGTTGGAAATATCACAAATCGTAGAGCAGTTTCTTACGGGAGTGAAACGACCAACACTTATAATGAATACGGAGAGTGGGAGCTCTATCAAAACACCTGTATGGACTTTGTCGATCAATCGGATGTTGGACAGATTGCTATAGAGGTGTTTTCCAATGAATTGCCTGGTATATCCCAAGGGCCTGGTCAAGCCGGAGAATTAGAGATAGCTGAAATACTATCCAATCTCGATGATATTGAGTGTATCGGTGCATCTACATTCAATACGAGAACCGGTGTTGGTAATGCTGGGGAACCAGCTAGTGCGCAAAATTCTAATTCTTTGCTAGATAATTGCCAGACAGCTACGACTGTGCAACCTGCCGAACTCATGGCTGACGGTAGTGATCTGATGCTCACTAGTCGAGTAGTCGGCGGAGAAACAATTTTAGAGGAGTGTCCTGTAGGAGACTTAACTCCATTTACAGGTTTTGCCTTTGGTTATGCCGGCCAAGTCACAATACTGGCTGGCTGGGCTGGAGACATTGAATTCAGAAGAGACCATAACGAAGTCATTGACATGGAAGATGATGGGACGATGGACGATGGTTTATCTCAAAGACAGGTATGGGAAGGTGGCAATTTATATTGCAGTCGAGACGAACGCTTGAGAGTTGCTTGTGCTGTTGTAAATCCGCAATTCAATGCTCCACAATACACGGTCAACACAGATGTTGGTTATGATTTTGAGCGTTTAAATGAAATCAATGGTTGGGCAGATCCAGCTGCATTGGTGGCCAATCCATCCTTACCAAATGATATTGGTTGGACAGAGATAGGCGCTGATTGTTCTTGGGTAGAAACTGAGAGCTTTGATAATTGTCCTGCAGGTTACACAGCCGTGACAACAGGAGAGCAGGAGCGCGATATTGTTGCTAATAATATTTCGGCAGCTCCGGACGTGAGGTCGTGGACATCGGTAACTGCTTCAGTGTGTGAACGTGTTGAAGTCATAAGTGACTCCACGGGCTGTACGGCTGGTGAAACTGGTTCAATCGATACAACAACAACTTTTACATCGACAGCGCCCTTGGTATCCAGTGCACCGACTATCACGACTACATCCACATCTGTTAATAACTGTGTGCCTGTTATCATTACGTCTGCTTGTGGCCCTGCTGGATCTAGATCATACCCATCTTTCCCAACGAGTAGTTTGTGTAATTCAAGTACATCTGCGAATAAAAGAACAATATCCACAGCTCGTGGAAACGTATTTCAATGGGATTGTTTGGATGCAGGTGGTTTCGTTCTTGCGGGATGTTCTGCGGATGAAGACGTGGCTGCCCCAACAATCGGAACACCTATACCTAACACCACAGGTTCGCGCAAAGATAGCGATGGAAGAGGGAATGATAACTCTAGTGAATATGCAGATATAGATGGTGACGGTGATGGAGATATGTCGATAGGTGCGGCAATTAATGCTGGTTACAGTGGTTTTGACGTAGTTGAAAGTTGGAATGGAAACGACAACAATAATCGCGAAAGCAATAATGATGGTGGCAATAGTTTTGGTGATGCAGTGTCTAATGCTTTCGAAAGTATTGGGGATGCTTTTGATAGTGCTTTTGGAATTGGTAGCGGCAATGACAGTGACGGGGACGGAGATCGCGACCGTGTGCTCTGCGGCTACTTTTATGATAAAGGTGTTATTCCAATGGATATGTATGCCGCCGATTTGAATTTCAGTAGCAAGCATATCGATCATACCTTGAAAAAAGGCTATTGGGTTTGGGCTGTTCCGTTAGTTGATTATATGGAAAAAAACCCGAACAGCCTCATGGAAAAAATTGCACAACCAATCGTTTTGGGTTGGTCACGAGAAATGGCTTACCGTGAAGGCGCGTACCACAAGTCAGACATAACGGGTCAATTTCTGCTGAATGTTGTTGCGCCGTTTGTTAGAACAGTGGGGTATTTTGTGAGTGAAACAGATTACACAAACCTGCGTTCATATCAGAGAGTGAAAGAAGATGACGCTCTTCAGAGCCGCATTATAGAGCTTTGGGAGCGTGATCATATGTTTAAATATGAAGACAGAGCACCTCTTTTATCTGCAGGAGAAGGGCCTGAAGAGCATGAGCCAAGCCATGCCTTGTATGTTTCCAGCTATGCTATTCTGAATAATAGGCAGACAGTCATAAGTCGTTAATTCACACTCTGATAAAAGCCATAATCATGATATCCTAAAATTATGAACCGTTTGGCTGAAAGGGCGCTAGCCGCCATTGACCCCCTTGTTGATCACGAAATACATGGATCAGTCACCAAGGTCCTTGGACTTCTGGTGGAAATTACCGGATTTGGTAATCATTTATCCATTGGATCAGTCGTGCATTTGCGTCCCGATGATCAAACGGATATTCCATGCGAAGTTGTCGGCTTTAAAGAGCAAAATGCATTGTTGATGCCGTTCGGTACGTTGGAAGGTGTCGGATTAGGGTGCAAAGCCATAATCCAGAAACACGCGCCGTTTATCTGCCCCGATGATAAATGGTTAGGGCGTGTGATTAATGGTTTGGCACAACCGATTGACGGCAAAGGGCCGTTACCAAAAGGCGGGCACAACATTCCATTGAAAAACAGAGCACCAGCCCCGCATGCCCGTCAGCGTATTGGCGGTAAGCTTGATTTGGGCATTCGTGCAGTGAATACGTTTTTGTCGACATGCCAAGGACAGCGTATGGGGATTTTCTCAGGCTCCGGCGTTGGTAAGTCCGTATTGCTGTCGATGATGGCACGCTATACGGAAGCTGATGTGTCCGTGATCGGGTTGGTCGGCGAACGCGGTCGTGAAGTTCAGGAATTTTTGGAAGATGATTTGGGTGAGGCCGGTTTGGCGCGTTCCGTTGTTGTTGTCGCGACAGGTGATGAACCGGCATTGATGCGCAGACAGGCAGCTTATGTGACCTTGGCAACGGCCGAATATTTCAGGGCGCAGGGCAAACAGGTTTTGTGTTTGATTGACTCGGTTACACGATTTGCAATGGCGCAGCGTGAGATTGGTTTGTCCGCTGGAGAGCCGCCGACATCTAAAGGATATCCGCCGACAACATTCGGGGAGCTGGCACGATTGTTGGAACGGGCCGGACCGGGTGTACAAGGTGAAGGATCGATTACCGGATTGTTTTCTGTTTTAGTCGAAGGGGACGATCATAACGAACCGATATCGGATGCGGTGCGTGGGATCGTAGACGGACATATTGTCATGGATCGCGCGATTGCGGATCGTGGGCGTTATCCGGCTATTGATGTGTTGAAATCAATCTCCCGTTCGATGCCCGGCTGTCTAAACGAACAACAAAATGCAATCATCACAAAATCCAAACAACTCATCAGCCGTTATGAAGATATGGCGGAATTAATCCGTTTGGGCGCTTATCGGAAGGGCAGTGATCCTGAAGTCGATGAAGCGATTGCATTGTACCCGAAGTTCGAAGAGTTTCTACGCCAGGATAAAGAAGAAGCAACTTCAATTGATGCAGCGTTTAAAATTCTGGGCGACATTGTCGGCATGCCTTACGGTGATGATGATGTGCCCTCAGATCAAAATCCGCGCAGGCGTATGCCGCAACGCGGTGAAATCCGAACGGCAGATGGTAAGGAGATAAGACGTGGCTGATTTAAAGTCTCTTATCCGGCTGCGGAAATACCGCGTAGACGAAAAGCAAAAAGCGTTGGCCGATTTATATCGTCGCACCGAAGAGTTCGAAGCGCAGAAAAATGATCTGATTGAAACGCTGGAAAAGGAACGCGAAATTGCGGAAACTACAGAGGATGTCGAAGCGGGCGCCTTTTTTGGTTTGTATGCCGAAGGTGTGAAGGCAAAAATCAGCGGTATTGATAAAGAAATAAACAAACTGGAAACACGGATTCAAATTGCGCAGGACGATATCCGTCAGGCTTTTGCCGAACTCAAGCAAATTGAAATCGTTCAGAAAAACCGCGAAGATAAAGAGGCTAAAGAACTGGCCGCCAAAGAAACAACTGAAATGGATGACATCGGTATTGATGGTTTCAGACGTCAGGAAGAAGTTTAGGCGTTGGCGCCAAAGGCCTCATCTTTTTGAAGCACGTTGACCCAGTGTTTGGTATCGCCTTGAAAATCCAGATCACCTCGTAATTCCGTGTCTTTTAACGCATCACCGTAAGCTTGGCGCATGGCTTGACGCATGGGTTCGCTGAACGGCATTTCGGTCCGGACAATCATATCCAAACGTTGGCCTTTAATCAGGCCGTCCAATTGCACAGGTCCCATGCGGGTGAGATCAAGATCAAATACAAAGCGCGTTTGTTTATCACCCTGATCATCATCACTGTTATCATCACGACCTTGGCGTGTATACAGCGTGATTTTTTGAATCTGTCCTTCCCAAAACATTGGCAGAGGGACGGCACGCCATTCACTAGACACAGTCGCTTCACCACGATTTAAAGATGACATTTCACTCCCCAGACGGTTGATCAGATTACCTTTGCCTGTACGTTGCAGCCCATCAACGGATTTTCCACCGAGCCAACTTGCGAAATCACCCGAGCGCATAGCAGCAACAAACATCAACGCTGCCGGTGTGAGTTGTGCAATATTACTGGCCGGATTGGGGATTGAGCCTGATAAAGATTGAGCTGCTTGCGGAGAGACTTGCAACAGCCCTTGATACAAATCATTCATGATCGGCCATGCACCGGGTTGTAAAAGTTGTGTCAGTGGAATGCTTTGAAGGGGTGCAGGCGTTGTTTGCGGCAATGTGGGTTGTGTTAAAAAAGATACCGTTTGCGGGCGAATGAAAATCTGTGTTCCATTTTGAATGTTGGATGACGGGCTTTGCAGGATAAATGTTTGCGGTAGCGATAAAGCCTGTGTCTGCGCCATGACAAGCGGTAATCCTTGCGCCGTTTTTCCAATCACAAATGCCGGAATGTTTTGCGGTGTGCTTTGTGTGATTTGGAATGCGGGGTTTTGCACCTGTGCGATTGTATTTGTAAAAATTTGCGCCGGAGTTTGCGTTTGTGTCGGCGGTGTGATTTGCACATTGATATTTCGAATGTTGAATATTTGCGCATCTAACCCCTGTGATGATCGGGGTGCAGTCGTCTGTGCAGGAACTGGCGTAAGAGAAGTTAAAATATTTTGTGGGTTTGCCGGAACGCTATTTTGAATTGAAAACGAGTTTTGTGCGATTTGCGTCAGGTTTATTTGCGGTGCTTGTGGTGTTGTCGGCAGTGTAATCTGTGTTGCAAGTTGCGGTGTTTGACCTGCATTCGGCACTATGTTTGAGGGCTGAAAATTTAAAATTTGTGTAATCAGGTTCTGGCTTGCTTGCGGTATTTGTTGAACGCCTGATGTGGTCAGTGGAAAAACAGTGGGTGGCAGAACGGGCGCTGATATAATTGTTTGCGTTGATGTTTGCAGAGCTTGTGGCTGTGATTGATTGGCTGCTTGCGGTTGGTTGCCCGATAAAATCCGAACAATCTGTTCAACGCTTGTTTTCCCGATTTGTAAAACCTGAGCTTCGACAGAGCTTTGTGCATTTTGCGCGATGATGCTGGCTTGGAAATTCACACGAGAGACAATCTGCTGCGGGATTGATGCTTCAATGCTTTGTGCTTGCGGTGGGAGTTGACTGATAATCTTTTGTGCCTGAACAGGTGTGAGGGGTAGTAAGCGCACAACTTGCCCGGGTTCTAATCTTTGGGGAGGTGTTGCGCTTGTATCGCGTGGTGTTGCCAAAACCTGATCTGGCAATCTGACGGGAGTAGGCGGCGGTGTGGTTTGTTGTTGCGCCGTTTGTTGTGTTGGTATCGGGTTTTGATTTTGTGGTGTCGCTATGCGTTGTGTTTGTCCGTTGGGGATGTCTGCTGCACGAACGATTAATTGGCGCGGCGGATTACCGTTCGGGATTTCAACCTGCACACGTTGTCCCGCTTGCGGTGGGTTGCGATCACGCACGGCGATATCAATATCACCCGCAGCCGTGCGAATACGAATGTTGCCATTCGTGTTTTGTTGAAGCACTTCGCCTTCGATGGTTTGTGATTGTGTGTTGTTTTGTAAGTTCGTTGGTAGTGCCACAATGCGTCCGACAATCCCGTCATTCACAGGTGGAAGTATAGATGCGATGATGCGGCCAATAATGCTGTTTTGTCCGGGCATGGGACAATTTTATCACAAAAAGCTTTACGCTTGCGCGGCTTTTTTCCTGCTGTCTGCTAGTGATTTCAGGACGCGGCGGGCGATTTTTTCAACGTCTTCTGCGGCTTCGGTGTTCGGTGAACGTGTAAGAAGCGGCACCTGATGGCGGATGGTTTCTTTGACCTTCGGGTCCAAACGGATCATACCGGCCAAAGGTGGAGTAAGGCGTAAGAAATTCTGGCAGGCTTTGAGTAAAGTTTTATAAGTGCGCTCGCCTTCAGTAACGCTGGTTGCTTGATTCACAACAACGCCAACGTTTTTGGATTGTCCGGCAGCACTGCCCAGTTTGATAAAGGCGTATGCATCCGTCAGAGACGTTGGCTCATCTGTGACAACCAATAAAGTTTGCGCGGCTGCTGCTGCCAGCATACGCACATTGCGCTCTACACCCGCACCAAGGTCGATGACAACGGCGTCATATCCCTTAGCCACTTCGATCAGTTGGTCCCGTAAAAGAGCAAGGCGCTGCGAGGGAAGGGCGGACAAAGAAGCTTGGCCCGAACGACCGGCTACAATGTCAAATCCGCCATCTTCATATTCCTGGATGACTTTGTCGAGACCTAAGCGCCCCCGAATAACATCATTCAAATCCCGTTTGGGCATGAGACCGAGTTGAACGTCAATATTGGCCAAACCCAAATCACCGTCAAAGAGGAGGACTTTTTTGCCTTCACGTGCCAAAGCCTGAGACAGTGTGATGGAAAACCATGTTTTTCCGACACCGCCCTTACCACTTGCCACGGCAATCAGATTCGGACCACGACGGAAGCTCGGCGTTGCCGGCTTTTTGGCATTTTTTTCTGTCAGCATCTCTGCCATGGTTTCCTATCCTGCTTTTTTGACCCGTTCCGGATCTTGCGATTGCGTGCCGACATGAGTGCTTGCGGCGGTTGACTTGTTTTGTGCGCTACGAGTGCGCGGCATCAGAAGCGATGTAAGCCTTTGTGGTGACAGAGGGCTGAGGCCATCCGCCACTTTCGGCGTGTTGGACATATCTGCAAATTTCAGGCCACCTTGATGGGCAGCCATCAATACCCCGCCCAGACGCCGAGCTACATCAATACGTGTAGGTAGTATAGACTGAGTTCCGATGGTTGCAAAGACCCTTGCCATTTCCCCGCATTCATCAGGATCAAGTCCGGCAGGGATCACCATAACGGGTTCAACATTACCAGCATGAATAAGGCGGGCGAGCATTTTGACAGCTTCTGGTTCGAATGGGTTCACACCTGCGGTATCAATGATGATTTGGTCTTTATCCTTTAGCTGTTCCATCATGGCTTTTAGGGCCTTCGGGCTATCGGCTGTGTGCAAATCAACCTGCAGAAGTTTTGTAAATGCGCTGAGTTGTTCCACACCGCCTGCGCGCACTGTATCGGTTGTGATAACTGCAATATCCAGTCCGTTCATCGCGCCGCGTGCAGCAGCCTTTGCCACAGCCAGCGTTTTACCGGAACCGGGAGGGCCGACCATCATTAATGGTTTTTGATTGGGCTGTGCAGGAAGAGGGGCGAAGTCAAACAGTTCACCGATAGATGCCGTTAAAGCTGAACGTGATTCATCGAGTGCCATAATGTTGGCGTAGGAGACAACATCTTCCAGAACTTCCTCTGGAACGGCGTGACGCAACATGACTTCGGTGATGTCTTCGATCACACTTGATTCGTCATCGTCATCATCAAACAGCCAGTCATCGAATGATTTTTTTGCAGCGGCCATGGCGGCTTCGGCGACTTCATCAACGGCGGCCGTGACCTGCACGTTTCCGTCCTGAAGTTCCCGCGTAGCAACGATAATGGCTTCTTCGCCCAGCGTATCACGCACGTCCTGCATCGCATCTCTCATTGTTCTTGCTGTAAACGACTTTAGCCGCATGAATTAGTACTCTTTTGCAAAGATTGTATCTTGTCTTGTGACCCAGAAATAGAGCCTAATACGGAAATACCCACAACACTAACAAAAAAATTATTGACAAACAGGACTATATAGGACTATATTCCTTTTAATATTTTGGCCGCTGATGCGTTTTTACGTGTTGGCGGTTTTTGTTTGAAAGGAAAAGCCCGATGGAGCCAAATGCGCCATTATTGCCATTTTTACCGTCGGGTGCGGGGGCTCTGTCTGATGAGCAAGAGGATGTGCGCGATAAGCGTGACCCTGTGAAACAGGCGCAGATTGATCTCAACCGTCTGGGCCTGTATGAGCCGCCCGGTGGTAAGGGGTTGAATGAAAAGACGGATGCCGCTTTTGTGGCCGCGCTAAAAAATTTTCAACGCCAAGCCGGCATCACAGCAAGCGTTAGTCTCGATGACGATATCACGCCGCAGTTATTGCAACGCGCCGTTGAAAATAACAATGCCGATAGTTTGTTTGCGGGTTGGTATGTGTGGCGTACGGTTGGGGACGGAAAAGTGCGCGGGGCTCATGCGGCACGCGAAGGGCAGGTTTTTTCCTGGGACAATCCGCCGGATGGTGGTCATCCGGGTGAGGATTATAACTGTCGGTGCTGGGCGCAGAAATATGTGCCTGGTGACCCTGCTTCACGCCAGCGTGCAATAGAAGTGCGCGAGAAAGCAAGAGCGCGGCAGAAGGCTAAATCCACATCCGGCAAACTCTCTATACCGCCCCCGCCTGATCCCCGGTTACTTCAAGAGGCGATGACCGATCCGCAAGACCCATTTAATAAAAACTTAGGCGGAGAGATCAGAGGTGCGTTACGTCCGGGCGGTGGTAAAGGTCGTTCACGAGGTGCACGACTTGATCAACCTAAAAAAGCACCGGAAAGACTCAAGGCATTTCCAGATGCAGAAAAAGTTAAAAAAGGAAAAACAAAAAGGCGTAGGTGGAAAGATTCAAAAGGAAGAATTTATGAATGGGATAAACAACACGGTGAAGTTGAAATTTATGATAAAACGGGTAAGAAGCACCTTGGCGCTTTTGATCCAAGGACAGGCAAACAATTAAAACCCAGTGATCCAAGCAGGAGTATTGAAAAATGATCAATATAAATATTGAATTTTATAACAAGGAAACAGAGTTTATCGAAGACACGATATTCTTACCTTTGCCGGATCATATTGTAGTGAATGCAATGCGGTCAGATGGTGTTGAAGATATCAACGAATTAAGTGCTCGTATGTTCGACGTTACAGATCAAATGAAAGAATATGTAGTCGAAAATCACCCAGAACATAAAGAAAAATTCGATTTGTATGACTGCGATTTTATGGGTGAATACGCCGACCAATACGAAGAAGAGTAATTAGCAAAACTTAACTGCCGCTGCTGGGCGCAG
>JBCCLQ010000010.1:0-19591 GCA_039026795.1 Pseudomonadota bacterium | reverse complement strand
TCTTTGGCAAGATCCGTGTCCATGTAGGTCCGTACTGCCCCTGTATCTACAAAGGGCCAGTTAGCTTTAAGTGCATCCAACCCTGCTTCAGCAAATCGGGGTTCGCCCAAAGCAAAAGCAATCCTATAATCCAGGCGGCAATCATGGCCGGGTTCATGATGTATTTCAGAAGCTTACGCTCCATGACTTTCAGGGTTTCGGATAACTCAGATCCTTTTTCAGCCTGTGCGTGATAGACATACAGCCGTGGAAGATACAGCAGACCGGCCATCCAGGCGATTATTGCGATGACGTGTAGCGCTTTGAAATATAAATAATATTGTCCGACAAAGTCCATAAACTTGCAATTCCATAATATAAATTTCTATAGTCAATTTAAATATAGAAGGAAATCCGACGAATGTCTGTACCCATTACGTATGATTTTAGGTCGACAAGCCAAATGGAGTGGCAAGGCACTTCTCATGGCAACCCTTTTAAATTGATTATCGGCGAAAGTGGGTCGTTACAAGCTGACATTGCTTTTTTAGAACGGCTAAACAAAGAACAAGATGTGAAAGCGTTATCCTTAAGACGACAAAGTCCGATGGATAATGATGCTGCGTTAATTACCGAGTTGGACAAATTAATACTTCCAATTATGGACTCGCAAAATGATTATGGCTATGAAATGCCGTTTTATGAATTAAGCATGGCACCGCAATCGGAATTTCCAGTAAATGTATTTGAAAGCAGTGGCCAGGTTTTAAGAAGTTCTCTATCCCATGTTACAGAGAGAAATATAAAAGGAAACCTTCCTTATCTTGCCAGAACCCTCAGCTACATTCATGCACGCGTTTCACATGTCGTCGATATATCAAATCCAGGTGTCAGCATTTTATATTATCCTAAAAATAGAGGTTTAGGCTGGCATGATGACGACTTTCCTGAGACCGATATAAAGCCAGACGACCCTTATTATCGCTGTCGCACTATACTGTACTCTCCAGATGAAAAAGGGACATGTTTTGCACTATCTGCTAAGGAGTCAGAGAGCACTCTTTACCCCGGACGATATAATTACAATGTAGAAGAAGCAGGAATAACAGGCCGTGGTATTTCAATTTTTGAACAGGGACCTCAATGTAGAATTGTGCACAGAGCCAATCCCGAAAACGGAAGTTACACCATAACTTTTAGGAGGCCTTTGGCCGCGCCGAGTAATCCATAGACATACAACATTTTGACCAGTGTTTATCACAAAGACGTTCTTGTGTATCCGGTTTTGTGTCCGTGTCGCTTGTGCGCGCTAAAACCATGTCAGCCAGCCCCTGGATATAATGATCGTGTGCACCAACGGTCGGAACGCGATAAAAATCATGAAGACCCATTTTTTCAGCTTCTTCGCGATATTCGATTTCAATCTCTACCAATGTCTCAACATGCTCTTGTGTGAAGGCATGGGGCAAGATCACAACAGGCACTTTATCTTCTGCTGCCTTTTCCAAGGCTTCTTCGGTCGATGGGCCGATCCATTTCAGCGGGCCAACGCGGGATTGATAACAAATCTGCCAATCGAGATTATCAATCCCTGTTGCCTGTGCAATTTTTTCAGCCGATTGTTCGCACTGCCATTGATAGGGGTCACCCTGTTTGATGATTTTTTCGGGCAAACCGTGGGCAGAAAATAAAACGCGTGGAGTTTTTCCCGTCTCTGATTTCGCTTTCTCGTAAATGGTTTTCACATTATCGGCACTGCCCTGAATAAAACCCTTTTCCCATGGGTAACAACAAATCGTCGCCGTCGGGGTATTAAGTTCTGCTATGTCGGCTGCTTTATGCCATTGCTCCAGCGAAGAGTTGGTCGTTGTTGTTGAAAATTGCGGATACAAAGGAAGTAAAACGATATGATCCGGTTTCCAGTCCCGCACCTCCCGCACAACTTGTGATGCCATCGGATGCCAGTAACGCATGCAAATAAAAGATTTGAATTCGCTATCTCCGCTTTTGTTCAATAGATTTTCGAGTGCCTGCCCTTGAGCTTGAGAATTCTCCAGTAATGGTGACCGGCCGCCAAGTTCTTCGTAGCTGTCCCCTGCCTCTCGCTTTGAGCGTTTTTTAGCAATCAAGGCTGCGAGAAAACATCTGAACGGAATAGGCAGCTGGATAATATTTTTATCCATGAAGAAATTCATCAAAAACGGTTTGATGGCTGATCGTGTATCAGGACCACCAAGATTGAAGAGTACAACTGCTACTTTTTTCTTGCTCATCGTTTGTAAGCCTTAATCATGTCTACCAGATATTCCACATGCTCGACCGGTGTATCTTTAATCACACCATGTCCTAAGTTGAATACGTATGGCCCGCCCGCCAGATCATTGAAAATTTTCTCAGTTGCTAGTTTCAGAGCATTTCCACCAGCCAGCAAAGCGATGGGATCGAGATTTCCCTGCACAGGAAGGGATGTTTGTAACGCGCTCGCCACCCATTGTGTCGGGAGATTATGATCGGTCGACACAGCCGTAATGCCCGTATCGCGAGTGTAATCACGGTATAGAACCCCTGCCCCTCTTGGGAAACCGATAATCGGAATATCAGGATGTTCATGTTTGATTTTTTCGATCAACTGCCTGGTCGGTGCGATAACCCAGCGATGGAACTGGTTGGCTTCCAGAACGCCGGACCAGCTATCGAATATCTGGACAGCTTCAGCTCCTGCCTTGATCTGTCCGCGTAAGTATTCGGCCGTGCTTTCGATCAAAATATCAATCAGTTTTTGAAAACTTTCCGGATCGCTGTAAGCCCATTTCCTCACTTTTTCAAAATCCTTGCTGCCACCGCCCTGAACCATGTAACAGGCAACCGTCCAGGGTGCGCCTGCAAATCCAATCAACGCCGTTTGATCAAAACCTTCAGATTTCAACTGCGCGGATGTCTGAGATAACGCCTCAAAAACTTTCACAAACGTCGCTTCCGTCATTTCCGGTTTGAGTTTGGCGATATCATCAGCCATATTCAACGCATCAAGCTTAGGCCCTTCACCTGCTACAAATTCCAGATGCTGACCCAGTGCATGCGGAACAACAAGAATATCTGAAAAAATAATCGCCGCGTCCATGCCAAAACGGCGAATGGGTTGCATCGTGATCTCGCAAGCCAGCTTCGGGTTATAAGCCATATCCAGAAAACCCCCTGCCTGTGCCCGCAATTCCCTATACTCCGGTAAGTAACGCCCAGCCTGTCGCATAAACCAAAATGGTATGCTGTCCAGAACTTCGCCACGCAAGGTTCGAAGGAACGGTTTTTGAATCTGAGTCTCGTCCATAGCGAAGCATCAAATCAGATTTTCAAACCAAAATACAATTCCTTTTTATTTATTTTAAAAGAGGTTTTTATAGTTATTGGGGGTGTGAAGGATGGGGATTGAATCTTTTCCCTTTCTTTACCCACATTTACACATTCGAGATTTGTCTTAGAGAAATATTCGATTCGCATCTTTTATGAAACGACATGGATAGTTGGTAGTGAAACAGATACGCACAAGGATAAAGTGACCGCATAAAAATCTGATGACATGCGTATAATTTCACACACAGATTTATTAGATTTAAATTGAAGCAGTTGCACACATGATCATACCGTGAACGCCTATCGTTCTTGATGTCATAATGTTAAAACACGGACGTCATATGCTTGGAATCACCGAATCGGTATGGTATTGAGAATTATGTTTCGTAACGCCTTTCAAAAACTGGAAATAGAAGAAGCTACGCCGATTTTGAGCGAGGTGAACGCGGCCATTGAGGGATCACCGTTTGCAGGTGAGAGTATTTCCGTTCTGGCGCAGGATTTACCGTTTTATGCCGGATACCGTTTTTTGGAAGTCTCGGACCATGCGGCGCAGCCTGTGCGTGTTCAATATATTGTCTATAAACCGGGTGACGTTGTTCCGCTGAATTGGACCAATGAGCCGATTTATAATTTGAATGAAAAAGCGCCGATTGCTCTGAGCAACGACAATGTCGGTCTCTATGCGAAATTTTTCTTCACTTATGTCCGCGGTCGTCATGGCAGATTTTTAATCGCCGAGTCCGTTGATGACATTGATTGGCGTGATGATCCGCCCCCTGCCGCTCGTAAAGCCGTTGGTGCGATGCTGACACCCGTTACAATTACGGACGTAGCAGTAGATGGAACTTATAACTTGATTGCGCAAATGATGTTCAAAGATTCGCTGTTTAAAAGTGCGATTCACGTCAAAACCGATGGAACAGTGTCTTTATCCGATGAAGAATTGCTGATTGAGGACATGCCGGTGCTGGATGACACGCTGGGATTGTAATATAAGATATTGAATCTAAACAATATTTTATAAAATCCGCATCCGATTTCATTTTATAAGTATTTTCTTTTTTTCGGCAACGAAACGTTAATCTTTTTACCCCCATAATAGGACCATAACATGCTGAAAGGCTTGGATTTCTTAGCTTTTCGTTAATTTAAGAAGCGATTGGGTCATGGGTAAAAAGACAGATAATTTTCCTGAAGCACAGGATATAAAACAGCGCAAGCACTGCCGCGTTGCTTATTCTATTGATAATCACCAGCCGGTTTTGTGCTCGATTGTCAGTGATCAGCCTTTGTTTTACTTCGAAGAAGAGATCTACGAAGAGGATGATGACATCCTGATGGATGAAGAGCTTTTGGCTCTGGATCGCGATATTCAGGAATTGAAGAAAAAGGTCGAAGCTTATGACCGCCTGTCTTTGGAATTCTCACAGCCAGCCGACACACGTGTCCGCGAATTTATTGCAGATTGCCAGTTGATCGGTGAAAAAGATATTCAGGCAGATCATGACATAGAGATTTTAATTGAAGAGCTGTCCAAAAGCCGCATGGCCCAGGCGCTTATGGGATGTGCAGACGATCATCATGTCGTTATGCGTTACAGCGTGGAAGTATTTGATGCGTCCTATGATAAAACCGGTCATCAGATTTTGATCAATCCAAATTTACCGCAAGCAGACCAGTTGTTGCTGGCCGTGCGTGAATTACGCCGTCACTGGCAGGCCCGTCAGGGTGCGATGATCAACCCATTATATTTTCAGCCCGATCAGGCCATTTTGGTCAATCGTGCACAGCTTGCCGATTTGAGTGTTTTCATAGTTCGTGTGGCGTGGGAATTACAATTGTCCGGCGTTAAAAGTGCCTGGCAGCGTATTGAGAATTCATCGATGTCGGATTTGGGGCGTACGTTTGCCCGCGAAGCTTATGTTGATTTCCGTACATTGAACAACGGTAATGCGGCAAGCGCTGTTTTTGAGACATGGTTCTTATCCGAGCGATGCCGTACCGCTGACAAAGTGATTATCCAGAAGATGCTGGCTGACTATGAAGGGCTGGTCTTTGATATGGAGCAAGTTTCCAGAACTGTGAGCATGGATTTGATTGGTGCGCTGGGGAGTGCCCCATTCGGCAAAAATTACCTTGCCCAGTATGCACAATTGATCATGAACGACCCGATTTTCACCGATGTCAGGGACCGTTCAAATGCCAATTTCCTTTGGTTTATCAAGTTTGAGAAGTCTTTCCGTGAAACGGAACAGGAGTTGCAAAGTGAGGAGTCCAACCTCAAGTCGGGCGTTCGATCCGACGATATTTCAAACAATAAGGACACCCACGATGGCCAGGACACAGATATCATCTCCTTACCTATCCACAGGCAAGGACACGGACAAAAAGACACAAAGCCTGAAGACGCAGACGACAGCACCAATGTCGTTTACGTGCAATTCTGCTAATTCAATAAACCGCGAAAAACAGCCGTTTTTACATCAAAATACCGCGGTTATCGATCAGGAGAGGACCGATTCTATGTTCGATGACGGAACAGAGAAAGACACAGACAAGTTTTATAATTATGACTATTGTACGTCATCAGATTTCGTGCCGAATGCGCTAAATTGTGCTAGTGTTTTTCGTATGCGGGACTTATTTGAAGAGACATTGCTTCACTGCCGAGAACAAGGCGAATTGCTGTCATCCGTGCGGGATGATGACAGCCTGTTTTTGTGGGCATTGGATTGTCTTGCGCATAGTCCGACAGCCTTGGGTTTGATCCGTAAAGCTATGGATAATGGCTGGTCTATCCAGCTCTCTGACTTAGGGACAGGCGGATTTCATCTCGATATTCCTGAAAAAGAGCTCACATTGGATCATTATGGTTTAACAGCTGACTCCTTAGCGAAATCTGCTTTCTTCCGTGATGAATTTTTATTTAGTTTTGTGCGTGGTTTGCGTGATATCTGGCAGGAAATTCGTTTCGGCGCGATGGAGCGCGATTACCGTCCGGAAGCGCTACTGATGTTAGAGCGTGTACGTGCCGCGGATGCCGATACGCTCTGTGTTTTGGTGGCGTGGGAGTTGCGCAGTGCAGGCTTCCCGGATATCTGGCGTCACATATTGGGCAGTGATATCGGTGATCTCGCAGCCACATATGCCGATACCATAGAACAGCACGGATCATCCTTTATTACCAAAGTCCCTTTGAAACGTGTCTTCCGTCAGTGGTTCTTTAACGAAGCGCGCGTGGATCGCGTGGATCATGAAACATTGAATGCGATGGATATGGTTTTGGAATGGGCGGAAGATCAGGATGAATTCGGTAAGCCTTTTGGTGAGCGTCATCTGGATCATAAGGTGATAACGCTGATTTCCTGTTTACCGGATGGAAAGCCTTATTTGCGCGGTATTGCCAAAGAGATTTGTAACGGGCTGGAGTTCGTCAATATCCATGACGCGATCAACGAAGCACATTTGTTCCAGATTGTTTATGATATGGATGTGGTGATGGTTGATCATGTGCCGTTTCGTGACGGTACGCTGGCGCGTAAAATCTTTCCTGATGCTGACGTAGAACGTCTGTAAATCCTTTACCTGATATTGCGTATATAGCCTTGGCAATGTTTGCCCACGCTTGCTATTGTCTGAAACATGGCTGAGGCAACAGATATAGAAATCAGGGAAAAATTCACGATGCATTTGGTATCCGATGCGACCGGAACCACACTGCAAGGCTTATCCAAAGCGGCTCTTGCCCAGTTTGAAGGTATTGAGCCATCCGAAAAATTCTGGCCGATGGTACGCACGCCGGCTCAGTTAGAGCGTGTGATGAACGAGATCAGAGAAAATCCGGGCCCCGTTATTTTCACACTTGTGGATCGGGAAATGCGACGAAAGTTGCAAAGACTTTGTCATGACTTGCATGTGCCGTGTATGCCGATTATGGATCCGATTTTGCGCAGTTTATCGTCTTACCTGGGTTTGCCGACAAAGGGAATTCCGGGTTTGCAGCATGCCTTGGATGAAGCGTATTTTAAACGGATTGATGCCGTTGATTTTGCGCTGAGTTACGATGACGGACAAAATTTACACGGTATTGAAGATGCGGATGTTATCTTGGTCGGGGTATCGCGAACATCAAAAACACCGACCTGCATTTTTTTAGCGCGGCGTGGCATTAAGGCTGCAAACATTCCCATGACGCCGGGCAACCCGTTTCCTGAAGAAATTTTGAATTTAGACCATACATTGGTTGTTGGATTAACCGAAGCGCCGGACAGATTGGTTCATGTTAGACGCAATCGGTTAAAGGCTGATGAAGACGAGAAAGAGTATCAACAGAATGCGTATCTTGATCTTGAAAAAGTGGAGGAGGAAGTGCGCAAGGCGCGGCGATTATTTTCCAAACATAAATGGCCGGTGATTGATGTGACGCGGCGATCTGTTGAAGAAACGTCAGCCGAAATTATTATTTTATTACAGAAGTTTAGATCAAAAAAAGAGCGAGAAAAACATGGCGATTCCTAGGATTATTTTGGCGTCCCGCAGTAAAGCGCGAAATGCGATGCTGCGTCGTGTCGGGATTCCGTTTGAAACCATTCCTGCCTTTATTAATGAAGAAGAAATTCTGAAACAAATGTTACAAAGCGGGATTCAACCGGAAGACATAGCGATGAATTTGGCGGAGGAAAAAGCAACTGTTATATCAAAAGAGTATCAGGACAATACGGTTATTGGTTCAGACCAAGTTTTGATATTCGACGGACATGTTTTTCAAAAAGCACAAAAAAAAGATGAAGCGCGACAGAAATTAAAAACGCTTCGTGGAAAAACGCACACTTTGATATCAACCGTTTGTTTGGCCAAAAAGGGTGATGTGATTTGGGAAGCGCGGAGTGAAGCGACACTGCAAATGCGTGATTTTGATGATGCGTTTTTGGAAGATTATCTGGAGTCTGCCGGATCGGTTTTAATGGATTGCGTGGGTTGTTATGCCATTGAAGAGAGCGGAGCGTGGCTGTTTGATAAGGTTGAGGGTGATATTTTTACTATTATGGGCATGCCGCTTTTACCGCTTTTAGGCTTTATGAAAGAGTTGGGTTTCCGTCCATGAGTATCAAGCTGGCTGTCATCGGATATCCTATAAAGCAGAGCAAATCTCCCATTATTCACGGATACTGGATGGAGAAGCATGGCATAGAAGGCACGCATGAAGCTGTTCAGATTGATCTGGATCAGTTTGAGAGGGGTATTCAAAAGCTGATCGACGATGATTATCGCGGTTTCAATGTCACTGTTCCACATAAAGAACGCATTATTCCGCTGTGCACTGAGATTGATGATACGGCCAAGGCTATTGGCGCTGTGAACACAGTCACAATCGAAGATGGCAAGTTATATGGATCGAACACGGATGCGTATGGCTTTATTCAAAATTTAAAACAGCAGTGTGACCAGATAGACCGATCAAAAAAAGCAATTGTTTTGGGCGCTGGCGGTGCAGCGCGTGCCGTTGTCTATGCCTTACAACACGATGGGTTTGAAAATATTGTGTTGCTGAACCGTACGCGGGAGCGCGCAGAAGTTATTGTGAATGACATTGGCGGAACAGTTGATAATTGGGATCAGCGTTCAGCGATTTTGGAAGAGGCGGGTTTGGTTGTAAACACAACGTCGCTTGGGATGATCGGCCAGCCCGAGCTGGAGTTGGATGTGAGTGCATTGCCGCATGAGGCCATAGTCTATGACATTGTGTATAAGCCGTTGATGACGGATTTGTTGAATAATGCAAAAGATAATAAAAATCAAATAGTTACAGGTATCGGTATGCTGCTACATCAGGCTGTTCCGGCGTTTGAACAATGGACCGGCATACAGCCTGAGATCAATGATGAGCTGGAAAGGCTGGTTTTGGCGTGATCGTATACGGCTTAACAGGATCTATCGGGATGGGAAAATCGACGGCCGCCGATATGATCAAACGTATGGGTATTCCCGTGCATGACTCGGATGCGGAAGTGCATGAAGTCATGCGCCCCGGGGGACTGGCTTTTGAAGAAGTGGCCGTCACGTTCCCTGAGGCTTGGGATAAGAAAAAGCATGTCATCAAACGTGATGTCTTAGCCGATATTGTTTTTAATAATGATGGAGAGCGTGAAAAGCTGGAAGGGATTTTGCATCCTTATGTCCGCGCGGCGCAGCAGGCTTTTGTTCGAAAATCGCAAGTGATGGGACAAAATAAAGTTGTTCTGGATATTCCGTTGCTGTTTGAAACAGGTGCGGATAAACGCGTTGATGAAACGATTGTAGTCACGGCGCCGGACTTTATGCAGCGCCAGCGCGTTTTATCACGCGCGGGTATGAATGAAGAATTGTTTGAAAAAATTCTATCGAAACAGATATCAGATGGTGAAAAACGCGCGCGTGCGGATTATGTTGTTCAAACAGGCTTGGGTTTGGCGCATACTTACCGCACATTACATGAGATATTGAGACCATGAGAGAGATCGTTTTTGATACCGAAACCACAGGCATAGAGCCGTCCGAAGGCCACAGATTGCTGGAAATCGGTTGTGTGGAGTTGATGAACCATATTCCGACAGGGCGCACCTATCACCAATATATTAATCCCGAACGCGATGTTCCGGCAGAGGCCGTGGCTGTGCATGGATTAACGGAAGAGCGGTTGAAGAATGAGCCAACATTCGGGGAAATTGTTGGCGATTTTCTGGAATTCATAGGGGATGATGCGAAATTAATCGCGCATAACGCTGAATTCGATGTGAAATTTTTGAATTGGGAGTTGAAGCAATTCGGTTTCCCTTCACTCGATAAAAAACGCGTGATTGATACGCTTGTGATGGCACGCGAACGCTTTCCGGGATCGCCTGCCAATTTGGATGCATTGTGTCGCCGTTTCAACATTGATAACTCAAATCGGGAATTACATGGGGCGTTGCTTGACTCCGAACTTCTTGCGGAAGTGTATCTGGAATTACTGGGAGGCCGGCAACACGGTTTGAGCATAGACGTTGAAAAAACATCCGCTAATGTTCAAAAAACAACGACTGAGCGTTCTTTCAGAGAGCCGCGCAAATTTGCAGTCAGTGCGGACGAAAAAGCCGCGCATGATAAAATGCTCGAAGAACTCGAAAATCCCCTTTGGAAATCAAATTAAATTACTGCTGGAAGCAATAGAGGCGATTTGCATTGGTGCAAGCTTCGTTTCCAGAGGTTGTCCAAGACGCACTGCTTGAATTTCTACTTCCGCGCTGCCCGTTATTGCTCGTAGACGTCCAATTTGCGCATGTACTTAACGGGTTTGTTACAGCGGTAGTACCACCAACAGACGAAACATTGGTCCAAACATCTGTTGTTCCAGAGTTAGTCGCAGTCTCATCATAATTTATGCTGGCATCTATTCCGTTATCAATAAGATCGGCCCAATCGTCGACGACTTTATTGCCGAAGGGTGTGGAATATATACCGTGATTTTGATTAAAGCGTGTCGCGGGATCGGTTTCATCTGTTCCAAGCCAGGCATAATAAGTACCAGGTAGGTTTTCTGAATCTGCCAGTCTTTGACAGATGGCATCCCCACCTTCTATGCCACCGAAGTCACCCGTATGATTGGTTGATGTCACAAACGCGATTTTGTCCGCATCACACGCAAGCGGATTCAGTGCCCTTTGTGGAGTGCTGGTGTTTCCGGTTGCAAGATCATTTCCGAGCTCACCGTCGGTATTATCACCCATGCAATATACTTCCGAATCAGTCGATATGAAACACATGGCTCTATTGCTAAAGATGTGATTTGGCAGGGCAACAGCGGTTACATTCGGTATTTGTGTGGGTGATGATACGGCACTACCGGTATCGTTCTGACCTAACTCACCGTCACGATCTGTACCCCAGGAGAAAATCACGCCATCATTGCGCAGCGCTAAAACACCCCGTGATGTTGCAGCAATGTCAACAATATTGGAAACACCTGTGACTTGTGTATACGTATTTTGGTCGCTCCCGGCTCCATTACCTAATTGTTGGTGTGCGTTATCACCGACACACCAGACCGTTCCATCAGCGCGTAGAAGACATCCAAATGCACCATTAATGTCACCGCTATGCGCAAATGTTCCTTTGACAACATCCGTGATCGCAATATCTTGAGGTGTATTGTTATTAGAACTAACAGATGAACCAATTCCTAAAAGGCCTGCGGTGGTATTACGACCCCAACATTTTAATGTACGGTCTTTCAAAATGGCACATGATTGCTGTATACCCAGATACATGTCGACGACGCCTGCCAAATTTTCAACATAGTTCGGAGTCAAGTTATCGACATTTTGACCATCACCGTTTTGCCCGTTACCGCCCTCACCCCAACAGGTGACACGACTGTCCTCCATGATCGCACAATTATGATTTGCGCCTGAAAATAGATCTTTTGCCTTCCCCGGAAGCAGGACCTTGCTGGGCGTAAAACGTTCTGTATCGGACGCATCGTCGTATCCCGCGCCAAGCTCTCCTTCGGTATTGTAACCAGCACAGACTACATCACCGTCATAATTGAGCGCACAGGAATGTTCCTCCCCAAAAGTAAATTTTTTGATATTGCTTAACACATTTTCGCGGGTTACAGTTGGAATATCTAAGGTAGCTGTGAGTTGTTCCCCGGTCATCATTTCACCTGAGCCAACACCATTCCCCCAACACGCGACACGGCCATTGTGATAAACACCGCATATATTACCCGATCCGAGAGATACGCTCGCAAAATACTGACCATGTTCGCAGGAGCCCAGGCCTGAACCACTGCTGCCATTGGATGAGAAAGCGACCCAGCTTGAGCCGTTACAATATTCAATGTCATTTGCGATAGTGTAACGCAAGGTTCCTTCATCTGTGCCTGTGCAGTTGGTGTCATTACCAATGCGCACCCCTTCGTTTGCCGCGCCGCGTCCACCAACATGTAGTGGACTGTCCGCAGTCGACACGCCAATACCCACATCACCATCAGGCTCAATGATCAAATCATCGTCCGTTGGGTTTCCAGCCGGGTCGGTTGAAATTGTCAGTTTTGTCGGGACCGTTCCTGCGCCCACCGCGCCGACGCTATCAGCACGAATAACAGCATAGCCATCGGTATCAACCGAAGTGCCATCATGGGCTTCAAACTTTACTTCACCCAATCTTGAATTGCTTGGGATCGCCGTTGTGAATGTGTTACCGAAGCGGCCAAAGGAAATTACGGCGGGTTCAGCGGCCGTATTACTTCTTAAAGATGATGTAAAGACAGGCGAAGCTGTACTGCTTTGTGTAACTTCAGAGATCAGAGTTGCCTGACTACTGGAAACATCCAGTTGCAGAATATTGGTTAGGGATGTTGCATCGTCATTTGACGCGGCGATCGTGAAGTCCTTGGTAAAGAGGATTGTCGCCGCACCCGTCAGTTCATCCATACCGAAGAACGCACCCTGGTCTGTTGATGCAGCATCATTCGCAACCAAAAAGCCGTAATAATAATCGCTATTCCAATTACGGGTATCGGATCGACCGATGGTCAGGATGCTATCGCTTTCATGAGAAGCGTTACCGTGTAATCCGAATCCGCCCTCTCTATCTATTTGTAAACGTCCTATGGTTTGTGTTCCGGCATTGGATTGTGTACCCACAATGAGATTGTTACCGCCCCCTAACGCCCGCTCAGCTTTTATACTCGCAGATAATATATCAGTGGCTGTCGTAGACGTATCATCAATAGCGAAACCTATGCCCACTTCATCTGTATCACTTGTGCTATTGTAAGTCAGGGACAGGCCATAACTGCCGAGTGTTTCGCCTGAATCCTGCTGTTGTTTGATAACATAGTTGTCTGTTGGCGCAGTCTCATCGCCATCGCTATAATTTAAGGTGTAGGCGAAACCATCACGATAAGAAAAGTCAATACCAATGACATTACTGAGTCCGGGGACTTCTGTCGGTGTAGCAGTGTTAAAACCTAGACCGTTTCTATTTCCACTACCCCAACAAAAAAGTTTTCCATTAGATTTTATACCACATACTCCACCATCTGTATTTGCATCGGACATCTCAAGGTCTATGTAATCTTGTTCGCTATCAGCAATTAATATGGGGTGGGGTTGGTTACTAGTGTAGACATTTCCATCACCAAGTTCATCAAAACTGGATCCCCAACACCAAATTTCATTATCAGTTGATATTCCGCAACTATTTACCTTACCACTTGCAATTTTTTTGAACCTTACATCTGTATCCACTTTGACAGGAATACCGGAATCAGTGCCGGTATTTCCATTGCCCAACTGACCGAAATCATTTTTACCCCAGCACCAGGCTTCTCCATTTTTACGGATTCCACATGCCCCTTCTCCTCCTGCATCTATATCGACAAAATCCGTGATATTGGCAACTAGTACCGGTGTATCAAAGCTATCAACAAAAACTTCATCATTTCCCAATGCGCCATTATCGTCATCACCCAAGCAATAAGTTAGGCCGCCTGCTGTCAGAAAACAGCTTGTCGATTCACCGCCACCTGTAATTTTTACAAAATCATTCGCGACGGCAAGTGCCCTAAAATCGCTTTCATCAGATTGGTTCCAACAATAAACAGTGCCGCTTTCTTCCAAGAAGCAATGCTCGCCTCTATCCCTTGAGATTTGGACAGCTCGCCCCTCACTAAATCCTGCGATTTCTATTGTTGCTGTATCGGGCGTTGATAAATAATCCCATCGCCATATGGTTCCATCGGTCTTAAGACCTAATGAATTACCATCTCCGGTTCCGGTTCCGACGACTTGAATAAAATCTGTTGCAGGACTTGGCGGTAACGTTGGTGACGTGGTTCCAGAATCTTGTCCCCAATAGTAATTCACAAGACTTAAACCGCGCGTGTTCACGTTTGTTGCGATATCACCACTACTGATATTGTAAACTGCTGCCACTTCTTCGTCATTCAATGCGTATCCATAGACACGCACATCATCAATGAGCCCTTCAAAACTTCCACTGGTTCCATTAGGTGCTGTACCTATATATAGATTTGAATTCCATGCACCCCTTGGAACTGCTGCGGCCGCCGTATCTGTGTTTATCAATTCACCGTCGAAGTAAAGAGATCCTATCGGCGTTGCACCATCTAAATCAGATACTGTAATCGTAAAATGCCGCCAGTTGTTTAGATCAGCAAAGTTTTGCTGTGGAACCAAATCTTGGGTATTATTTCCGCCACCACCGTTTTGTTCCATATGGAATTGGATTCTTTCATCCCCACTACCGACCAAATTACCATAGGCCAATGTAAATTCATATTGAGCACCACCACCATTACCGCTGGAATCTCCTTGTGATACAAAAACCTGTTCGCCTGTGCCTTCTATTCTAACCCACATAGATATTGTGAAACTTTCATATCCGGATAAATCCAAACCTGTATCGATATAATGATTGGAGGCTGAGGTGAATCGCAGGGCACCCTCGTTAATGCCTATCTCTGATGCGGTTGATGCATCCATGCCGTTTTGCATTGTACCGTCATAACCATTACCAGAGATGTCACTGGCAACGGTTCCGCTGGTTTCGTCGAATGTCCAATGGGCGAGCGGGCTATCAACACTACCGCTACTGCCTGCTCCACTTCCGCTAGCGCCTTCAACGACGGGTTCTATTGTTCCCGCATTACAGATTACAAGAGAGTCAGGTGTCGTAGAGGTATCCAGAAAAATCTGTGCTTCCTGTGCCACAGAACAGGTTGTGCCCGGTGAGTCAGAAAGGACCAAACCCGCGGCAGTGGCATTGAAAGTAAGCAAACCTGTCACGGCTACATCGCTACGAAAATCAAGGTTTTCATCAATTTCCAAGACAGATGATGTTCCGCCTGTATCGCTTCCGAATTCCCACAAATCGCCCATCGTATCGATGGCATTTTGGTATGTATATGTGATGACAATATCATCGCTACCCGATGGTTTGATGATACCATCATTGCCGCCATCGCCATAAGCATAGCAGCCAGCTTCAAATGTCCGGTTCGGGCCTGGCGAGACCAAGACGATAAATTCGGATGTTGCGACATTTTGACCATCCAGACGGTTGTCCGCGCCTGTACCCCCATCATCCTTTGCATCGTTGGTATCATCACCGTTATCCCATGTACAATATCCGAATTGTGATCCCCACGGGTCAATATCATTGATGTTCAACGAGGTTGGGATTGTACCACCGCCGGTGATCGCGCCTGCCGCATATTCAACCAATTCAATGTATTCAGTTGAATCTGTATCACCGTCTGCGGCTTTAATGGCTGTAAAACGGTCGAGCGCATCCGCCATAATCAGTTTGGATGCGATTTCCATGCGCATTTCGGTGATATTTTGTTTGTTCAGGGCAACCATGCCCGAAACCGGGCCTTGAAGAAGAGACACTGACCCAGCACCGATAGCACCGACAATGACAACAGCACCGAACAGCGCCGCGAAAATATTTCCGCGTTCGTTTGTTCGCTCTTTACTGTCTATCTGCCATCTTTTTATCAGTTTTAACATGTCTCCATTTTCCTATTGTTCAAAGCAATATAAGTTTCTGTCGCCACTACAAAGTTCTGAATTATTCTCAGTCCATTGGCTATTAGACAAGTTTGTTCGTCCTGTTTGACCACTTTCACTTCCTGATTCTGAGGTCCATTCAACGCAATCAACCGTGTTTGTTCGTGTGCCGTCTATTTCGGTATTTGTCCAGGCACTCGTTGATGTTGCTGCATTACCGTTTTCATCTGTATCCAGATTGGAGTCGATTGTGCCATCCGTTAAATCAGACCAGTTATCAGCAATTTTTGTACCGTCTGTTAGATAATATCCACCATCATATTTTCTAAATGATGTATCGGGTGATGTGTCTGTATCATCACTTGTCAGCCACGCCATGAAAGAACCTTCTAATCCGGCATCCTGTGCATGTGAGTTACAGATGGCATGTGCCCCCAATACTCCACCTAAATTCCCTGTATATTCAGCGCTTGTTGCAAAGGTTATTTTTCCAACGGTTTGGAAGTGTACTTCATCTTTATGGTCGCCAAGGCTGACATAGGCGCTGACATAGTCCGCGTTATTGACACCTGTTTGCATGCGCAGTGCAATGCGATCACCATTTGATACGGTGATTACGCCACCTGTCTGGTCGACACCGTTTTGAATGATGGTCATGGATGCACTGTTAGATTCCACGATCAATGTACAGCTACCTGAAATGCCGCCGATCATCACCGTGTTGGTTTCAAAATTCGTATTGGCCGTGAGATCATCGCGATCGAAAAAATCAAACGGGATTGGTTTGCAATAGCTCTCTGTGCTTACGCCGACTAAGAAGGCATTAAACGCGCTACCATCGCACAACTCAAAGGTACCACTATTGTAACTTAGTGTGCCACTGTCAGCTACAGCTGCGCATGTGGAATCCGTACCGATTAAAACGCCCTCATCGCCAGCCAGCCGTCCGCCGACATGGAATTTTGCTTCTGGCGCTGATAAGCCTACACCGACCTCGCCTGTTGAACGCAAGCGCATCCCTTCAACTGTGCTGGCTGTACCTGCCGCACTGGTTCCGAATACTAGATCTACAGGAACATCGCCTGTTGACACCGTACCATTGACTACGGCTCTGATAGCGGCCTGACCATCGGCGACAAATCCACCCTCATATCCACGGAAGAGCATGGATCCAACTAGATCACCGTCCTTTACAGCGCCAGTATCAGCGCGGCTTCGCTGAAAATCAAAAGCGGCAACATCAGATGCCGTGTTTGAATAAACCTCGCTTAAATATCCCGCAGGGCCTCCGGTTGATTGAACTTTAATATCATCAAAGAATGTAATGCTGGGTGTGCTTTCAAAACGAATAACTTCGGTTACGGACGAGGCGTTTTCATTTGCTCGTTGTAGTTTCAAAATGTTGGAAAAGAGGAGAGCGGTTCCAAAATCATCATCATTATCGGCACCAAAATAAGTCATTTGGTTTTCGGAATAGTTATTGCTGGTTGCCAATAAACCGTATTCGTAGTCATTGTTGAATGACCCGTTATAATGCTCACCAATTTGCATGTTGGTATGAAAATCGGCACCGGCTACATCGTGTAAGAAAAAGCCTGTATCAGTAATCGGTATCGTCATAGCGTTTTTCAAAGAAGTACCATCAAAAGTTTGGAAATTGAGATCAGCACGTGATGGTGTCGTCGCACGCGTTGCAACAATCGCTGCGGAAGGCGTGTCATCAAGAGTGAAGTCATGGGCAATTTTAAAGGCGAGACCAACACCTCTATCAATTGTATCGCTTGGTGACGTGATGGACCATGCCGCTTGCCCAATCTCATCATCCATTTCAACGTTTGCAGCAACGTTCACGCGGGCAATGAAATCTTCACGGTTATAGATTTCAGAGATTTCTTCGGCTGATAATGCACGGTTGTAAAAGCGTACATCGTCAATTGTGCCGTTAAAGTAATCTCCAGATGTTCCCGAATTCTCTTGGTAAAGATAACCTATGGCAAATCTTGCATCTTGAGTGTCTGTGGTGCTGCCAAATGTATTGATAGGTGCACCCAGAGCTTGACCGTTCAAATAGGCTTGAAATTCTCTTGCATCCGTATCATTAACGCACGCACCAAAATACCATACGCCAGGAACAATGGAATCATTAGGGCTTTGCAGAGTGGTTGTATTGCCCATACGACAACGCAAAGCATTTTCAGGCAAATTCACGCCAAGTGTAAAAAGTTCCGAAGAAGTATAGTTTGTACCGGCAATTTTATAAGCACCTTGCGCATCAAATTCATCAACTTTAAACCAAGCTGTAATTGTGTAATCGTCAGGGTTGAAAGAGAGATCATATGGTATATCAATTCCGTAATTGGTTGTCGTTCCATCAAATTCCAAGCCATTATCATAAATTGCTGATCTTGAGTCATTTGCGGCGTCAAGCCCACCGCCCATTGTTCCTGTATTTCCATTTCCTGATGAATCAAAAACGTCAGTGCCTAAGGTTTCATCCAGGCGCCAATAGCCGACAAGGCCGTCTGTTGCACCTATAATCGACAAGCTTGTGTTTCCTCCTACAGCGCTGCTGCCTGTTTCGCCACTTCCTGTTCCGGAAACAGATACCCAGGTGTTGGATTCACAAATTTCCAAGACCGGGTCGGCGCCGCTCATATTTCTGCGCATTTGCCCTTCGGTGCCGACATTACAATTCACGAGCTGCGTTTCATTGGGGAGTAATAGACCCAGATTGCCGAGCATTTCCATGCGGGTTGGCGCGAAAACATCGCTGCCTGTAAACTCAACATCATCTTGTGCAACAACTTCCGGTGTGCCCGTTGCATCGATCCCGATACTCCAGATATCAGGGGTATCGACACGCCAGAGCGATGGTAATTCCTGCGCCGCTTCAGCATAAGAATAAACAACATAAATATCATCGCCGCCTGATTCAAACATCAATGCATCACCGGCACCCGTGTCAATTTCACCGTCTGCATCCAAATCAGCAGCGCTCCAGTCTCGACAGGTAGAATCAAACGTACCGTTCGGTCCTGCGGAAATAATGGCTACGGCTGGATAATCACGTTGGTTCGTTCCTTCCAGAAGATTAAATCCATCACAACCATTGTCATCAATAACGGTTTCCTTATCTGTGACAACTGATCCATGATCCCATGCGCAATACCCAAGCTGTGTGCCCCATGGATCACGTTTCATTGATCCGATTTCATTGGGAATAAACCCACCGCCTGTTGGAGTGGGATCGGTATGGGTACGCCATGGGCGCGGTTCAACAACGCGGTCATTGTCACAATCACCGCCAGCTGTCCAGTTTTCGGCATCCAGCATCACCATTTTTGCGGCTGTGGAGACATGCCCCGTGGTCATAGTGCTTTGATTCACATCTGACATAGTGGATAGAGGCCCACGCATGAGAACGGTTGCACTACCGCCGATAGTGCCGATAACGGCAACGGCAGCAAACAGGGTCAGGAGAACATTCCCTGACTCTTTTCTGTTTGTTTTATGCATCCATTTTAATTTCATGTTCTGTGTCAAGTATCCTTTTATTGTTCGAAGCAGTAGAATCGTGAAGTTACATTACACAAAGCAATTTGTTGTTCGGTCCAGCCTGATCCTGAAACAAAAGTTCCATTCATTGCCTGATCCGAGGTTGAGTTTGAGGTCCAGTCATTACATGTGTTTGATAAATT
>JBCCLQ010000009.1:0-19728 GCA_039026795.1 Pseudomonadota bacterium | reverse complement strand
GTGAAATGCAAGCGGGAATTGAGACTTAATCGATAATGCGGTGAAGGGGTACTTCGTATTTGATTGTCTCTTCGCCCTGAATGTGAAAGACCATAACGCTTTCGGGGCTGGATTCTATAGCTGTAACGGCATTTTCTGGCAGAATTTCTTCGACAAGCCTGCCGCATAATTTTTCGTTTTCATAAGATATTTGGATTTGGCGCTCTTCCTTAAAAAACTCGATGGCACCGATTTTGTCCGGCAAATCATCATCAGTCAGAAGGGCGATACCGCCATGGCGTAATTGTGCTAATTCAATCGACATTCGGGCCTCCCGGTAATGAGATCCTTAAAACCTCCGTTACCACTCGCCCTACCGAATTGTCTGGTTGTTGGTTCAGGTGCTAGTTTGGCTAATAAGGCCCCACCAGTTAGTCTTCTAGCACCGCTTAATTCGTGGTGTTTTTGCATTCCTGTTCATCCTGTTCATCTTTTTGACTTTATACTGCCATAATTGGTTAAGTTAGCACAAATTTGAGCAGATAAATCGTCTCTGTTCCTTGAAAACATTCATATTTTTGGCTATCAATGCGATATGACTGAACACGCCTTAAAAACCGAAGAAGAGCCCTTACCGACCTCTCCCGAATCGCTGATGACGAAGTTGGATGATTTGGATATCAATTATACCCGCTATGACCACGAAGCGGTCTTTACGGTTGCGGAAAGTGAAAAGCTGGATGCCGAAATTCCCGGTGTACATTGCCGTAATCTGTTTGTGCGCGATAAAAAGAAAAATATGTTTCTCGTCGTTTTGCCCAATGAGGTTGAGGTGGATATGAAGAAGCTGGCCCCTGTTATTGATGCCGGGCGTCTGTCTTTCGGTTCGGCCGATCGGTTGTGGGAGAATTTGGGTGTGCGCCCCGGATCTGTTTGCCCGTTTGCGATTATCAATGACATAGATAAAAACGTTAAAATCGTGCTGGATAAGGGGATGATGGAGGCTGATATCGTCAATTATCATCCGTTAATCAATACAATGACGTTGGGCTTATCACCCTCTGATTTGTTAAAGTTCGTGCAAGATAATGGTCATGAGCCGTTGATTACAGATTTGAGCCAAGCTTCGCCGTAAGATTTATTTCAGGTCTTCACTTCGCTTTTTTAAAGCCTATTTTAAGATCATGAGCAAAAACGCAAAGACACAGCTACCGGACATTTTGCCGATATTTCCCTTGTCGGGCGTACTGTTATTGCCGCGCGGGCATTTGCCGCTCAATATTTTTGAACCGCGTTACTTGGCAATGATTGATGAGGCGCTGAAAACGCATCGTATGATCGGAATGATTCAACCCCAGAATTACGGTGGTCAGGACCTGTTTGAAGTTGGTTGCGCAGGGCGTATCGTATCGTATGAAGAAACAGGTGACGGGCGGTATTTGATATCGCTGGAAGGCGTCAGCCGTTTTAAAGTCAAAAAAGAATTGGAATTACAAAACGGCTTTCGCCGCATTCAACCGGACTGGTCGGACTTCGACAGTGATCAGGAACCGATGTCATGTCTGGACCTGAACAAATCGAAACTTTTAGAATTGTTGCAAAAATATTTTGAGCATGAAGGTCTGTCTTGTGATTGGGATGCCATTGAAAATTCCGAAGATGAAAAATTGATTACTGCCTTGGCGATGATCTGTCCATTCGATGCGTCTGAGAAACAGGTGTTGCTGGAAAGCAGTTGCTGTAAAGAGCGCGCCAAAACCTTTTTAACGATGCTGGATATGGCGGTGAAAAGCGAAACATCGATCCATACATCGGAAACCCATCATTGATCTTTTTTGAAACGCGTTTTATAGAAGTTTTATGACCCAAAGCGTCGATCCGAAATTACTGGAAATTCTTGTATGCCCCTTAACCAAGGTGCCTTTGCGTTATGATACGGACAAACAGGAATTATTGTCTGATCAGGCGGCATTGGCTTATCCCATTCGTGACGGTATTCCTATCATGTTGGTTGATGAAGCCCGTAAGATGGAAGAGTCTGAGCTTAAGAGTTAAGACCTAAAACTGCCCCAGGTGTAATGTGCCCGGCGATTTGCCTGTCAGGGGCAACATCCGAAGTATCTATTGTTGTATCAACTTCAAGTGGACGTCCCAAAATTTCTGCAGCAGGATCTGCCGCTCCTGAGATCACTTCAAACCTATCATTAATTCCATCAATGTCTCCGGCAACTGTTTGGTTTACGCCAGCAGGTGCGAATAAATAGCCCGATGTGCCTGGAATAGAAGCGATTAAACTGGCACCGAATGAGTGTCCGATCATTGTATGTGAAGCGTCAGGATGTGCCGCTTCGACCTCAGCGATATATTCTGCCAGGGCAACACGTTGTTCGCTAATACCACCTTCACCCGGGGTTAATAATCCGCCACGCTCGGCAAGCATATCGTCTCTATCGTTTATGAACTCTTCTCCTGCGCCTCTCATGAACATGCTTGTAAGGTTGCCACCTTGTTCCAGTTCAGCTTGTAAATCGGCAATATTTTCAGGCAAATCAACACCTGGAACAGTGGTGAACATATTTCCGTCTTCATCTTGCAATGTATAGGCACGAACACCGGATTCATCATCCAGATGGGATACAAGCGTGTAGGTCTGCCCGGTTGAATCAAGTGTGATTTCCATTCCGGCTTCTAAATTTGTTTCGCCATTCACGATGTCTGCTTCTGCCGTGTATTCATATAACTCTGCTGCTGAGACATGTGTGAAATTGGCATCAACAACAGCCTCAGGCTCTTCGCCTCCTTCTATGCGTTCTACGCTACGTTCATAGGAATTTCGTGCGTCCGGTGATGCGGCAGCTGCGTTTGGGTCTATGCCTGTGGCTGCACCCGCAAACATTTCGCGAAGGTCGATGTCTCTTCCAGTAAGTTGAGATATTAAAGATTCTATTTGTGGAATATATGGCTCTATCCATTCCATAAGCATTTGCGCCATGTCTGAATTCAGAAAACCGCCTAGGTCTGTGCCATTTGTACCCATGGTTCCGTCAGTTGGACTATTAAAAAGCCCTAAAATACCTGCAGTTCCTAAATCTGTTGCGCTGGTAGACACTCTATACCTTCCCGTATTTTATTAATTTTATTATACGGAAACGGGGTATAGGAAAGCGAATTTGGGAGGTAAAATACTGAAAATAATCAATAATTTTCGATTATTAAAACTATCAATTGACTTCAAAATCGAAATGGCTTTTATATAGCGTCATGGAAAAATGCTTATACAGAGCTGACCTACTAGACCTCCTCCTTATGCGCCCCTGACCGGGCATGAGGCACGTCAATGTGCCTGCGGTTACGGGGACATCCTTTACATTTCACCAAAATACGCATTATAAGAGCCGCAAGAGGGCATAAGGAGCATAAACATGTCTGAACAGACACAAACACAAGACGATAAAAACCGTATCATTATTTTCGATACGACTTTGCGCGATGGAGAACAGTCGCCGGGTTGTTCGATGAATTTGGAGGAAAAGCTGCGCATTGCCCGCTTGCTGGATCAAATGGGTGTGGATGTGATTGAAGCCGGTTTCCCAATTGCCTCCCAAGGGGATTTTGAAGCGGTTAACGAAATTGCAAAAACCATTCAGAATTCGACAGTCTGCGGATTATCACGGGCTAAGGCTGCGGATATTGACGCTTCCGCCGAAGCTTTGAAACCAGCCAAGCGAAGCCGCATTCATACATTTATTTCTACATCGCCATTGCACATGAAATACAAACTGCAAATGGCGCCTGAAAATGTGCTGGAAGCAGTGGCCGAAAGTGTGACGCGTGCGCGCAACTATACGGATGATGTCGAATGGTCAGCCGAGGATGGATCACGCACGGAAGATGATTTTTTATGCGAGTGTGTGGAAACAGCGATTAAGTGCGGAGCGACGACAATCAATATTCCCGATACGGTTGGCTATGCCGTGCCGGATGAATATTTCAGGCAAATCAAAATGCTGTTTGATCGCGTTCCGAACATTGATCAGGCGAGAATTTCAGTACACTGCCATAATGATTTGGGCTTGGCCGTGGCAAACTCCCTAGCGGGTGTGCAGGCCGGTGCGCGGCAAATTGAATGTACGATTAATGGTATCGGGGAACGTGCGGGTAACGCAGCCTTAGAAGAAATCGTGATGGCTTTACGCACACGTCAGGATGCGATGCCGTATCACAACAATATTGATACGACGATGATTACAAAGGCATCGAAAACCTTATCGACAACGGTTGGATTTAACGTGCAACCCAACAAGGCAATTGTTGGTGCGAATGCATTCGCACATGAAAGCGGCATTCATCAGGACGGCATGTTAAAAAATGCTTCGACATATGAAATCATGACGCCAGAGTCTGTGGGTTTGAGTAAATCTGAGCTGGTGATGGGTAAACATTCCGGTCGTGCAGCGTTGAAATCAAAAGTTGCCGAGTTGGGTTATGAGCTGGGCGATAATGCGTTTCAGGATTTGTTCAAACGCTTTAAAGATCTAGCCGATAAAAAGAAGAATATTTTCGATGATGATATCATTGCGTTGATCGAAGACGAGATTGCGACTGAGCACGACCGTATTCAATTTGTATCCTTACAAATTCAAGCCGGGTCAAAAGGTCCGCAAGTCGCAGAGTTAGAGCTGCAAATCAATGGTGAAAATACGATGACACGTGTTGAAGGGAACGGACCTGTCGATGCGATCTTTAAAGCCATACGCGAAATGGTGCCGCATCCGGATGCCAGATTGCAACTTTATCAGGTGCATGCTGTGACTGGCGGTACAGATGCGCAGGCGGAAGTCACTGTGCGTTTGGAAGAAGATGGTAAAACCGTCAATGGTTCCGGTGCAGATGCTGATACGCTTGTGGCTTCGGCACGTGCGTATATTCATGCCTTGAATAAATTGATTACAAAGCGCGGTAAAGCCGCACCGCAATAAAATCAGATGTGACTATCTTGGTTTTGCGAATTGACAGGCTATCGGTACAACCATAGGCTTTCATAAGGATTTTTTTTAGATAAGGATTATCTTTGTGAAATACTTTGTAGCGCTGGCCTTCGCGGCTTGTCTTATTTCTTCCCCGGCCCTTGCAACCATGGATCCCAACGATCCCGAAATTCTGATTACAGACGGAGAGTTTTTCGGAGAGATACGCTATCGTTACGAACATGTTGAACAGGGTAGTTTCGCCAACGATGCAGATGCGCATACGGTTCGAACAAATGTAGGGTTTAAAACAGGCACATTTAAAAACTTTCAAGCTCTGTTCGAAGGGCAAATTGTACAAAATGTAGCCGAGGAAGACTTTAATAGCCTGGACAACGGCCAAACGACATTTCCAGTTGTCGCCGACCCGAATACGGGTGAAATCAACAGAGCCTGGATCGCATACTCCGGTATTCCCGACACAAATATAAAAATCGGGCGCCAAGCCATGAATATCGATAACCAGCGTTTTATCGGAACGGTCGGATGGCGGCAAAATGATCAAACCTTTGATGCGTTGTCTATTACCAATGAAAGCATTGATAAGTTTAGTTTCATGTACAGCTACATACATGACGTGAATAGAATCTTTGAAGGGTCTACACCACCCGATGATCTGGATTCAGAAAGCCATATCGCGGGCGTAAGCTATAATGTCGCTGATTGGTTGAAGCTGAAAGGCTATGGCTATTGGTTGGAGTTCGATAATGCGGCAGCTTTATCAAGCCAGACATACGGCATCCGCGCTACAGGGGATGTGCCGATTGCAAATACGGATTGGACATTTTTCTACGAAGCGGAAGCCGCAACACAAGAAGATTACGGCAACAACACGGCCAGTTATGATGAGGAATATTATCACATAGCGCCCGGTATTAAGGGGCATGGCTTCTCGTTAAAAGTGGGTTATGAAGAGCTGGGTGGGAACGGTACAAACGCTTTCCAGACACCGCTCGCGACCTTGCACAAATTCAATGGATGGTCTGACCAGTTTTTGGCAACGCCTGCGGCCGGCTTGGAAGATACATATGTCGCCGCCAGTTATAAAGTATCAGGAACGCAAACGCATTTTGATGGCACGAAATTGCATGCGGCTTACCATGAGTTTGACGGTGACAGCAGCGGTGATTTCGGATCGGAACTGAATTTGTCCGTTGGAAAAACTTTTAAAATCGATGATGGCTTTGGTTTTGATAGCGTTAGCTTGCTTGTGAAATATGCCGATTATGATGCAGAAGACGCGCCGCGAACAGATACGGAAAAGCTTTGGTTTCAAATCGGATTTAAATTTTAAAACTGTATGAAAAAAATAGGATAACGTTATTTTTTATTAAATCGGAATTAACCATTACCCGTATAAAGTGTAAAGTATTTCCGAGGGGACTTTTGGTTGTTTTTAATAATCTCTTTTATCTAAGAAGGGTCGGTCATGAATTTCATAAAAAATCTAAAGATTAGAACACGTATTTTATTGGTTGCCGCGCTGCCGCTCGCAGTTCTTGCGTATTTTCAAATTGATAAAGTTTTGATCAGCGTAAAAGAGATTGAACAAGCTGTTGTTTTTGACGAAGTAGCAATGTTCACGCCGAAATTAACATCTTTGATTACAGATCTTCAGGCAGAAAGAGGTAAGACAGCTGGTTTCTTGGGCTCTGACCCGGCACAAGGGGCTTCAAGAAAAGCTGATTTACAAGAACATCACAAAAAGATTGATCATGATATTGAAGAATTGCTCGCAGCTTTTGATTCAATTGAAATGGATCATTTTAGTGAAGAGTTTCAGGAGCTTGCTGAGAGCTCTATTGACGACGCACAAAACCTAGGTGGATTGAGGCAAGATGTTGTTTCACGTTCAATTGATAAAGAACAAGCTGTTGCTGCTTACACGAGAAAGATTAAAGGACTTCTCTCAATTATTGAGTACACAGCTTCACACAGTAAAGATGCAGTCTTAACGGATCGTTTTGCTGCTTTTATCGGCCTATTAGAGAAACAAGAAGCTATGGGCAAGGAACGTGCAATAGGTACTGCCGCTTTGACATCGAAGGATATAACGCTCAAGGCACGAGAATCTCTAGCTGAAAACATAGGTCTTCAAAAAGCCTATGAACATATCTTCCATAATTATGCGACAAAAGAAGAAGAAGCTTCCTTTCAAGCAAAAGTAAAAAATAGTCCTAATTATAAAAAGGTTGAAGATTTTCGTGAAAGGTTTTTAGACCCTGAAAAAAGCGGTCAACTTCTTTTCAGTCACTCAGGTGCGGATTGGTTTAATTTATGGACAGCGCACATATCTGATCTTCAAGAAGTGACTTTGCACATTCAGGATGATATTGCCGCTCACGTAAAAGTGATACATGACACAGCACAAGAACATCTCATTTTCAATCTTGCTGCCGCAATTATTGAAACAATAGTCGTTCTCGGGTTTGTTTTTCTTATTTCTAATACAATAACAGGTCCGGTTCAGTCTTTAACCGAGCGCATGAAAAAGCTCGCTAATGATGATTTGGACTTTGATATTCCGAATGTTGGGAAAGGTCATGAGCTTGCAGCTATGGCAGATACTCTTGAGGTCTTTAAAGAAAATGCGCTGCAGATGAGACAAATGGAAAAAGAGCAGGAAGCACTTAAACAAAAAGCGGAAGAAGAGAAAAGGGCAGCCATGCATAAGCTCGCTGATGATTTCGATTCCAGAACGCGCGATGTCATTGATGCTATGGCCAGCTCTGCTGTGACCATGCAATCAACAGCAACACAAATGAACAGTGCGTCCAATCAGACAACGGATCTGGCACAAACTGTGGCAGCTGCAGCAACGGAAGCCGATGCGAATGTTCAGACTGTTGCGGCGGCAACCGAAGAGTTATCAGCTTCCTCACAGGAAATTGCACAGCAAATCGGTAATGTAGCCAATATGGCGAATACAGCATCGCAAGAGGCGTCTTCAACAAGTCAGGCCGTGAATGAACTTAAGGAAATGGCAGATTCTATTGGTGATGTTGTCAGTGCGATTAGTGATATTGCCGAGCAAACAAATCTATTGGCACTCAACGCCACAATCGAGGCGGCGCGTGCCGGAGCAGCCGGTAAAGGCTTCGCCGTTGTTGCTGACGAAGTGAAAAAGCTGGCCACAGAAACAGGTCTAAAAACCGAAGAAATTTCAGAGCGCATCAATTCCATTCAAGGTGCTGTAAATGACAGTGTTCGCGCGATGGATAAGATCATTGAAAGCGTTCAGGAAATCAGCCATGCAACCAGTTCTGTCTCTACGGCTGTAGAAGAGCAAAATGCAGCGACGGCTGAAATCGGACGTAACGTATCTGAAGCTTCCACCGGAACACAGCAAGTATCACAGAACATTGTGACTGTACAGGAAACAGCCGTAGAGACCGGAACGGCATCACAGACAGTTCTGTCTTCTGCTGATGAGCTATCTGAAGTCTCCAAGAAGCTGGAAGAGCAGGTTGCAACATTCTTAAGCGAAATTCGCTCTCAAGGCGGCAGCAATGATGATCATGCTCCTGCTGAGGATATTGTGGACGCTGCCGAGTAGTCCAGATCGGAGCGCTCTACATAGAACGTGAGAGCGCCTCGAACACATCTTCAAACATTTCAGTTGTCAGACGACCTGTGTTCGTGTTGTAGCGCGAGCAATGGTAGCTATCGTAAACAGTAATTCCGTTTTGTAATTTATGTTGCCCGCCATGTGTGAACTTAAATGCGGAGAGTTTTTCACCGCACGCTTTCAAAACATTGTTGTGCGAGATCAGGCCAAGGCACAGAATATTTTTTAAATTCGGCATGGCGGCAATTTCGTTTTTCAAAAATTGCAGGCATGTATTCATTTCTGAACCAATAGGTTTGTTTTCTGGCGGTACGCATTTCACGGCATTGGTGAGGCGCGTATTGATTAGTTCTAGTCCATCATCTTTGTGTGCTTTGAATTCACCTTGTGCGAGCCCAAATTTCAAAAGCGTGCCGTATAGTAAATCGCCTGCATAATCACCTGTAAAAGGCCTGCCGGAGAAATTGGCGCCTTTTAATCCGGGTGCAAGGCCGACAATCAGTAGTTTTGCATCTAACCCTCCAAACGGTGGCACGGGTGCATTGAATTTGTCAGGGAATTTTTCGCGGTTATCATGGCGAAAGGCGGCTAGGCGCGGGCATAAAGCACAATCATGGTCAGGAAGCTGTAACATGGCAGGCACAGTATCAAACTTTTGAAGGGGAGATAAGTCATCTTATAAATTTACATAAAATATAGACCCATAAGCTCTTTATCATAGAGTAAATTAACTTGCAGTTTTCTGCGTGTTTCACTATATAAATGTGAATTCGACTGATAGATGAAGGAAAGTAAATGGCCCGCGTTACCGTAGAAGATTGTATTGAAAAGATTCCAAACCGCTTTGAGCTGGTTATGGTTGCTGCTCAGAGAGCCCGCAAAATTGGCTCAGGCGCTGCTTTGACCATTGACCGTGACAACGATAAAAACCCTGTTGTTGCCTTACGTGAGATTGCTGATGAAACAATCAGCATCGATGATTTGAAAGAAGAGCTTGTTCGCTCTCACCAACGCATCATTATTAATGACGACGATGAAGAAGATGTCATTGATCAGATGGAAGGCGAAGAAGAGTGGAGCACCATCACCAAGCATGAAGGTGCCGTCGACATCAATTCTGACGAGCCACGTGAAGAGGCACAGCCATCTTTGGAAGACTTGGCCGGAGCGCCTGAACAGGCGTAAGGCATTATAATACTTCAAGAATTTAAGGCCGGCTTTTGTCGGCCTTTTTAATTTCAGTGATTCTTATCAATCTTCATGATATTTTATGAGAATAGGTGAAAAATAGGGTATTGTGGCTTAGGCCTTTGATTTGCAATGATAAAAATAGAGAATGACCGGGCAAACTGAACTTCTGGATATGATGAAAAGTTATTCGCCGAACCTGAATGAAGGTTTGATTGTGCAGGCGCATGACTATGCCAAAAAAATGCATGAAGGCCAGACCCGCGCGTCCGGAGAGCCTTACTATACACATCCGGTCGCCGTAGCCGGCATTTTGGCCGGAATGCGGTTGGACGCAGCATCCATTGTTACAGCGATTTTGCATGACACGCTGGAAGATACGGATGCAACCTATGATGATTTGAAAAAATCATTCGGACAGGAAGTGGCTGATTTGGTGGACGGGGTCAGTAAATTGACCAAAATTGAAAGCCAGACTTTCGAGGGCAAGCAAGCTGAAAACTTCCGCAAGCTGCTTTTGGCGATGTCCGAGGATATTCGTGTTCTTTTGGTGAAGCTGGCTGACCGTCTTCACAATATGCGCACGCTGGACAGTTTCAAGCGTCCTGAAAAACAGCGCCGTATCTCCCGCGAAACAATCGAGATTTATGCACCGTTAGCCGAACGCATCGGTATGCATGAGATGAAAGAGGAACTTGAAGATTTAAGTTTCAAATACATCAATCCTGAAGCGCGTGAAAGTATCATCAATCGTTTGTCCTTTTTGCGTAAAGAAGGCACAGGATTGGTGAGTAAGATTATTGATGGTCTGCAAAAGGAACTGGATGACGCCAAAATCAAAGGCGAAGTGAACGGTCGTGAAAAATCGCCTTATTCCATCTGGAAGAAAATGCAGCGCAAGAATGTCGCCTTTGAACAGCTCTCCGACATTATGGCGTTCCGCATTATCGTTGAGAATATTGAGGAGTGCTATCACGTGCTTGGTATCATTCACTCCAAATATCCGACTACTCCCGGGCGCTTTAAGGATTATATTTCAACGCCAAAGCCCAATGGCTACCGGTCCATTCATACAACTGTGATTGGGCCAGAGCGTCAGCGCATTGAAATCCAGATTCGGACCGAAGACATGCATGAGGAAGCCGAATTGGGTGTCGCCGCGCATTATGCGTATAAAGAAGGCAAGGGGAAGGTTGATCCGAAAGATATTCGTAAATTCCGCTTTATGCGCGAGCTTTTGGATATTCTGGAGCAGGAGGCTAAGCCGGAAGAGTTTTTAGAGCATACGAAGCTTGAGCTTTTTCAAGAGCACGTTTTTGCGTTTTCACCGAAGGGTGATCTGATTGAATTACCCACCGGATCAACACCTGTTGATTTTGCTTATGCCATTCACTCCGGCGTTGGTGATCGTTGTGTCGGCGCGAAAGTGAATGGGCGCATTGCACCGTTGAATACCAAGCTACAAAACGGTGATCAGGTTGAAATTATAACCGGAAAAACAGAAAACCCGTCCCCGACATGGGAGCGTTTTGTTGTCACAGGTAAGGCTCGATCGCATATTAAGCGCTTTGTACGGATGCAACAGCGTGATGAATACATCACCTTGGGGCGTGCGATGCTCAAGAAAATTTTCGAGCAAGAGGGTTATGATTTCACTGATAAGGCCGTGGCCGGCATTATCAAAAAAATGCGCGTGGAAGAGGTCGATGATATTTTTGCGAATATTGGATCCGGGCATTTTTCGGCGCGTGACGTGTTCAGAACAATCTTCCCTGCACATAAAACAGAGCCAAAGAGCTTGCCCAAACAAGAAAGCGATATTGCCTTTGCAAAGCGTGATGGACAGGAAAAACCTGTCCCGATTAAGGGATTAATTGCAGGTATGGCTGTGCACTTTGCACGCTGCTGTCATCCGCTACCCGGTGATCGCATTGTCGGAATTGTGACGACAGGCAAGGGTGTGACGGTTCACACAATTGATTGTGATACGCTGGAAACTTTCGCAGATACACCTGAACGCTGGTTGGATATTTCATGGGGTGAAGGGCCCGATGCGCCTGAAGCGCATGTCGGGCGACTATCTATTACAATTATGAATAAACCCGGCGCTCTGGGTACACTATCAACCGTGATTGCGAAAAACGGCGGTAACATTACAAATTTAAAAATCGTCAATCGCACAATCGATTTCTGGGACATGAATTTGGATATCTACGTCAATGACACCAAGCATTTGAGCAATGTGATTGCAGCGTTGCGCGCCACACCCGAAGTTGCATCCGTGGATCGCGCCCGCCCGCGATAGAAATACGGTGGAAATCCTGCTTCTAATCCCTTATTTCTATGACCATGTTATTTCAAAGGCGGCAGCCCCAAAAATTTGGAAAAAAAGCCAAGAACTGGCTTTGGCCCGATATGGGTTGGTGGCGGACGTTGAAATATTTCAAATATCGAGCTGTTCGGATTGAAGACAGCTCATACAGCATTGCGGCGGGACTGGCCTTTGGCTGTGCCATCTCTTTCACGCCGGCGTTCGGAACACACATCATACAAAGCGCGATATTTTGCTGGATTTTTAGGGCGAACTGGTTTGCGGCTGTTTTGGGCACTGTTTTTGGTAATCCACTAACCTTTCCTTTTTTGTGGTTTTTGAGTTATCAGCTTGGAACATTTTTGTTTGATCTGGTCGGTCTGCATGGTTTCACTGAAGATCTCTATTTTCCCGACAATATGGAAGAGTTTTGGGATCTGCCTGTGAAAAATATCGTTCCGATTATGGTGGGTGGGTATATTGTCGGTGCGATCAGCTATCCGCTATTTTATTATCCGTTTCGCGGTATGATCCGAGCGGAACGAAAGATAAGACAATCGCGTATGACCAAGAAGGTTCATAAAATTGCGCAAGACCTTACAGGGCAGAAAGATTAAATATGATTATCGGAATGGGCAGTGATTTGATTGATATCCGCCGCGTTGAAAAGACATTGGAACGATTTGGCGAGCGTTTTATCAAGCGCTGCTTTACTGATGCTGAGATTGCGAAGGCTGAGAGACGTCGTGGCGGTGGCACGCATACCAACACTTACGCCAAACGCTTTGCAGCCAAGGAAGCGTGTTCCAAAGCCTTGGGAACAGGGTTTTCCAATGGTGTGTATTTGCGGGATATTGGTGTTGTAAATGACAAGCTCGGTCGGCCAACCTTGCACTTAACGAATGGCGCTCAACGAAGACTAGAATCTATGCTGCCCGATGGCTATAAGCCTGTTATTCATCTGACATTGACCGATGAACCTCCAATCGCCAGCGCGCACGTTATTATTGAAGCTTTAAAGCCTTAAAAACCCTTATTATTTCTGGCCAAGCCCTAGATTTATCAGTGAACTTGGGATACAACCCTTGAAGATATGAGCGAGAATATTGAAAAAGAAAATCCAGATCAGGACAAAGTTCAGCCGATAGCTTTGGCCGCAACACCGCGTCCAAGCGACAAGAAACCAACAAAAGAGGCGCAGCTGGTTGAAAAAGAAGACATGGGCGAGTTTTTTAAAACTGCTCTGATTGCTATTGCCTTGGCTTTGATCATTCGGTCATTATTTTATGAGCCATTTAATATTCCATCCAGTTCGATGAAGCCGACCCTTTTGGTGGGGGATTATCTTTTTGTCAGCAAACCTGCCTATGGCTATTCCAAATACTCGTTTCCTCTGAGCAACTTTGTACCGATTGACGGTCGCGTGCTCTTTAATGAACCGGAACGTGGTGATGTGATTGTCTTTAAATTGCCGAGCAATCCATCCATTGATTACATCAAGCGCATTGTTGCACTTCCCGGTGAGAGAGTGCGTGTTCAAAACGGGCGCTTATTCATTAACGGTGAAATGGTGGATCGCGAGCCTGTTGGTTTGAAGCAGGTTGATAAGGACTATGGCAGAGATGTTCAGATGATGGAGTATATCGAAACGCTGCCTGGCGGCGTTATGCACCGAATCTACGAAGAAACGGATAATGGTGAACTGGATAATACAGCGGAGTATATCGTTCCACCGAAGCATTATTTTGTGATGGGTGACAATCGCGATAATTCTCAAGACAGTCGGGTTTCCGGTTTGGTGGGCACCATCCCTTACGAAAATATTGTCGGACGTGCATCCATGCTGTTTTTCTCGGTTGATGATACTGCTGATTTGTATAACCCGCTGACATGGCCAGGTTCCATACGATATGGGCGTATTTTTGATACTTTAAGCCCGATACGACCTGAAGACCCGCAACAGTAATCGATGATCGAAACACTCGCAGAATTGGAAAACAAACTTGGTTATACGTTTCAGGACCAGAAACTGTTGATCAAGGCGCTGACTCACTCCAGCACCGGGTTTTCCAGCACAGGAACAACCCGCAATTATGAGCGTTTGGAGTTTTTAGGTGATCGTGTTTTAGGGCTGATTATGGCCGATATTCTGTTCAAGACGTTTCAGGATGATAATGAAGGCAATCTGGCCAAGCGCCATAGTGCGCTGGTACAGGGTAAAACACTGTCCGATATCGCACTGGAAAACGATTTGGGAACTTACGTTATTATGTCGGACTCCGAGCGCAGTTCTGGCGGTGAAACCAATGAAAATATTCTGGCGGATGTGATGGAGGGTTTGCTGGGGGCGTTGTATCTGGATGGTGGTCTGCCGCCAGCGCGCCAATTGATCGAAACATGGTGGGGGGATCGGATCCAGACTATGGATAAGGCACCGCAAGATCCAAAAACTGCTTTGCAGGAATGGGTTCAGGCGCGCGGTCTTCCTCTTCCAGCCTATGAAATCGCATCGCGTGAAGGGCCTGACCATGCACCTGTTTTTGTTATTCAAGTTCAAGTGATGGGTGAAAAACCAATAGAAGCCGAAGGGCCGTCACGCAGGCAGGCAGAAAAAATAGCTGCAGAAAAAATGCTGAACGAACTAAAGAAGGGCCGCTAAGTGAGCGAGGCTGTCCAAAACACAAAGTGCGGGTATGCGGCCGTAATTGGCGCTCCGAATGCCGGCAAATCCACTTTGATCAATGAAATGGTCGGGACGAAAGTATCCATTGTTTCCCCCAAGGTTCAAACAACCCGAACACGCGTGTTGGGTATTGTGATGCAGGATGAGGCACAGATTGTTCTTGTAGACACACCTGGCATTTTTGAGCCTGATAAACGCAAAACCATGGAACGCGCGATGGTCGCCGCAGCATTGGATGGTTTATCTGATGCGGATGTCATTTTGTTTCTGGTCGATGCGCATGCTTATAAGAGGCAGGATTTATCGCAAATTCTAGAGCGTTTAAAAGCGCAGAATAGGCCTGTTGCGCTTGTTTTGAATAAGGTCGATAAGATCAACCCTGAAAAGCTTTTGGAACTTTCCAAGGAACTCAATGATGCTCATGCTTTTGAAGTAACCTTTATGGTTTCTGCTCTGAAAGGTAAGGGCGTAGACGATATTACAAGTTATCTGGCTGATGTTATGCCAGAAGGACCGCATTTATTTCCCGAAGATCAGGTGTCTGACATGCCTGTCCGTTTGCTGGCAGCTGAAATCACACGGGAAAAACTCTTTCACAAACTGCATCAAGAATTACCTTATGCTTTGACTGTCGAAACCGAGGAGTGGGAGCCGTTTCAAGACGGTAGCATTAAAATAAACCAGACAATTTATGTGGCGCGTGACAATCATAAAGGGATTGTTCTGGGTAAGGGAGGCAGTTTGATTAAAGACGTTGGTGAAAAATCCCGTATCGAATTGGAAGATATTTTGGAAACTCGCGTGCATCTAAAACTTTTCGTAAAAGTCCGTGAGAATTGGATGGACGATCCCGAGCGCTATGCGATTTGGGGTTTGAACACGGACTCGTAAAAAATAGCTTCTAAAAATTTTTTCATTGTGGATAAGAAGCCTTTTCTTTTGCTCTGTTCTGGCGTAAGAGTCATCAAATTGATACTGTAATCTTTATTGTTTTAATTGTTAGTTTTTCGTTGTTTATCAGTGCTTTAGCTGATCATTCAACGTGTGGGAGAATGTTTCAATGAGTTGGACTGAAGAGCGTGTTGATCTGTTAAAACAGCTTTGGGGTGAAGGCAAAACAGCTGCTGAAATCGCAAAAGCCTTAGGTGAAGGCGTGACCAGAAATGCGGTCATCGGTAAAGCCCATCGTCTGAAATTATCGAGCCGTGTTTCACCTATTCAGCAAAATCCAAAGAAACCAAAAGCAGAAGCTCCCAAAGCGAAAAAGCCACAACCTGTCCGTAAGACCGATTTCAAAGGTAAGGGTATACCATTGGCACAGCTAGAGGCAGGAATGTGCCGTTGGCCGAACGGTGATCCGAAAGATGAGAATTTCAATTTCTGTGGCTGTCCGGCTGTTCCTGGCCTTCCATATTGCGAAGAGCACGCCAAGATTGCTTACCAATCCAGTTCACGTGCACGCACACTGAAAGCTTCCGATTTCTCGGAAGACTCAGGAACACCAGTTGAATTTGAGATTAAAGCTGCTGCGAATTCATAAACAGTTTTTGTATACTGCGTACAAATTGCCGTCTTGTTAGAACAACAGGACGGCTTTTTTTATGCTTCTTTTTGTTCGTTTGAATTTGGCGTTTCAGCGCTTTCTGTACCGTCGATGAATTCAAAATCCACGACTTCACGTCCCTTGGGTACGCTACGGATCACCATTTTGACCTTCTGTCCGGGGATCAGGATTTGTAAATCATGGCGTTCCAGACAAGTTTTATGGACAAACACATCCTTTTGTCCATCTTCCGGGATCACAAAGCCAAAGCCTTTGTCCGGTTTGTACCATTTTACGGTTCCGGTCATGGTGATCAGGTCTTCTTCGTCGCCTTCAATGCGATGAGAAATAGGCGATGGGTCAACGCCCGCATCAACCAGCTCTTCAACAGCTGTGATCAGTGCGCCTTTTGGCCCTTTGACCATGCTGCAAATCAATTTTGCACCTTCACCAAGTTCGTGAATATTAGCTTGCTGTAATGTTGTGATATGGATGAAAGCATCACAAGGGTCGTCTTCGGGGATTACAAAGCCGAAGCCCTTTGTTGAGTTAAACCATTTCAGCTTTACGCTCACAGACTCTTGTGAGGTTTCTGCTGTGCTCTGGAGTTCTTGTATATCCAAAAAACTAATCCTAACTTCCACCGACAAGTTTACTCAAAAATCAGCGCCCCAGTCAGCGATAACTCCTATAAGTTACCATATGTGTATCTGTTTTTTTAGACAAGAGCTTTGTCTTTATTAAAATTATCCCAAGCCATGGTTGTAGGTGCTTCGCGAATTTTATTAGAAAATTTACCCGATAAGCATTAGAATATTTATTGAGCAATATCAGATATTTAAAAATTGCACTGCAACATAAGGGAGCTTGAGCCGCATCATGGAACAGGATAATCAACCAAAAAGTTCTGAAAACCACCCATGGATCGGGTCTTACCCTGACGGGATGCGATGGGATGCACCCGTTCGCACCTATCCGATTTTTGAGATGCTGGAAACCACAGCCGAAAAATATGGCGATAGCGGTGCGGTGGATTTCCTAGGCACCAAGTATACATGGTCTGAGATCCATGATCAGGCCTTGAGATTGGCCAAGGGTTTGCAGGATATGGGCGTTGCCAAAGGCACCAAGGTTGGTTTGTTTATGCCGAATTGCCCGTATTTCATCATTGCGTATTATGCGATTGCAAAAATAGGCGCCACGGCCGTGAATTATAACCCGCTTTATGCCGAAGCGGAGTTGGTGAATCAGATCGAAGACAGTGAAACCGATGTCATGATTACGGTTGATCTGGAGCTGACACATTCGAAAATGCTGAAGATGTTGAGCAATACGCGCCTCAATAAGCTCGTCATCTGCTCGTTTATTGATATTTTGCCTTTTCCTAAAAATTTCCTGTTCAAATATCTGAAAGGCAAAGAGCTGGCGGATATTCCGAGTGATAAACGCCATGTTGCTTACGATGATTTGATTGATAATGACGGCAAGCCACAAGATGTTCAGATTGATGTCGAAAACGATGTTGCCGTTTTGCAATATACAGGCGGGACGACCGGTTTGCCCAAGGGGGCGATGCTGACCCACGCCAATATCACGGCGAATGTGGAGCAAGCGGGTATTTTGTTGCATATGACACGCAAAGGCGAAGACAAGATGGTTGGCGTATTGCCGTTTTTCCATGTGTTTGCGATGACAGCCGTGATGAATATCAGTGTGCTGAAAGGGTGGGAGATTGTAATGCTGCCGCGCTTTGATCTCGATCAGACATTGAAACTGATCCATAAGCACAAGCCGCAGATTTTCCCGGCCGTCCCGGCGATCTATACAGCCATCAACAATCATAAAAAACTGGCATCGTTCGATTTGACGTCGCTGGAGTTTTGCATCTCCGGCGGGGCGCCTTTGCCTGCCGAAGTGAAAAAGAAATTCGAGGAAAAAACAGGCGCGCAGATTTTTGAAGGATATGGTTTGACCGAAGCAGCGCCGATTTTGTCGTGCAGTGTGCCGGGTGTTGATAATAAACCCGGAACAATCGGACCTCCATTCCCTCAAACGGTTATCCAGATTGTAGACCCCGAAGATAAAACAACTTTGATGCCTGCAGGGGAGCGCGGCGAGTTGTGCGCGATCGGCCCGCAAGTCATGAAGGGATATTGGAACAAACCCGATGACAGTGCATCGACTTTGAAGGAAGTCGACGGGCAGATGCGCTTGCATACCGGTGATATTGCGATTATGGACGAGGATGGATTTATGTACATCGTCGATCGGATCAAGGATTTGATTATCACCAATGGATATAATGTGTATCCGCGCAATGTTGAAGAAGCAATATATAAGCACCCAAGCGTAGAGGAATGTATTGTGGCCGGTCTGCCCGATACGAACCGTGGGGAGATTGTGAAAGCCTGGATTAAACGCAAAGAGGGGCGGGAGCTGACGGTTGAGGATTTGAAAAAATTCTTGGAAGACAAAATCTCGCCGATGGAAATTCCCAAACGTGTCGAGTTCCGTGAAGAGCCTCTGCCCAAAACCATGATCGGGAAATTATCCCGTAAGGATATCCTCGAAGAAGAGCTAGGTAAGTCATAACCCCTCGTTTTTTGGCTTCTAAGTCATTGATTTCGCGCTCTAAAGCCCGGGTTACTCATTTCGTTCCTTCATTTTTGATAGGGGGGTGGGGGGTATCTCCTTGTTTTTGTTACTTTCTTGATCAAACACAATAGGAATTATATCCTATTCTGAGCTTTTGAGCCATCTTATTATTGTTGACATAACTTTTGTGTTTTCGTAGGTATTTTTTATAGGGGAAAAAATATGAGCGAAAATCGCATTTACGGCATGGGTCCATATAGGGCAGAAGATTTTTCAACGTATACTGGTACAAGTCTTTTTGTTTTTTTTCACGGTGAGCGCGTTTCCAACATTTTAAGCGGTCTCACAAAGCACGATATTCGCAAAATTAATTCTATGGTTGCATTCGAAACCTCGGCAAAACGAGAAAACGACAAGGTTCCCAGAATTGCTAAAACTATAGATTTAAATGGTATAAAATTTAACGAAGATCAAATAAAACTTGTTTCCCAAGCGATTTCATCAGCGCGTTTTTTTGAAGCAATGCTATATTTAGAAGAGCGTTTCAGAAAAAGAGAGGGACGATTGGATGTGCTTGATCGCATACCAAAAAGTTCACCTGAACTGCAAAGAGATGTAGGAAATTTTTCTACTTTTAATTTTGCACAGATGATGACGATCAGAACAGAGCAAAAATTTGCTCCATTATTGGCAGGTATTCCGAGAGAGCGTGGGGATTTTTCCAGGACTGTATTCGGGGTAACAAGAAGAGCTGTTGCTAATCATCCCGGTTTTTCTATTGGTAACGGGGGTTATCCAGTTTTAGATGATGCGGGTGCTCTTGTTCCTTCCGCG
>JBCCLQ010000008.1:0-20280 GCA_039026795.1 Pseudomonadota bacterium | reverse complement strand
CTGACAATGCTACTAATGTTCTAGATAGTCCATTAAACGAAACTGAGCTGTCTCTTCTGCGTGCACCGGAAACAGACAACACTGATACAGCTCAAGAAGAAGTGATGGGCGCTGCTGAATTGCTGGAAAGTAAAATTGCTGAAAGGCAGGAGGATTCCGGCAATAATATCTCCGAAGTTACCGCTCCACTGGAAGAGAATATAGAAGATACAAGCACGATTATTGAAGAACCTGCGTTAGATGTGGAGTTGGACGTATCTATGCCTTTAGCAATCACCAGTACAGATACTGAGGTTAGTAGTGATATTCAATCTCTTGAAGAAGAACTGGAAGCTACGCGTTCAGAGCTTGAGGAAGTACGGACAAGTAGCTCGCAAGAAATTACATCCTTAAATGCGGAGATTGAGAGATTAAAAGCGCAATTAGAGAGCAAATCGGTAGTTCAGCAACCAAAAGTGACAGAGAAAGCGCCTATACAGGCAAAACCAAAGCCAAGAGCACAACAGAGAAGAAGCTGGGAGTTACGTGCTGCTATGCCTGGAAAAGCTTGGGTATCTCAAAAAGGACAAAGTGAGATGCGTTCAGTCGTTGTTGGTGATTCTCTGTCTGGTGTAGGTCGCGTTACTGCTATTACATATAATAATGGCTTGTGGCTGGTCGAGGGGACACAAGGGCAAATTCGACAATAAATGAGCTAAAAACATCCCGCCTTTTTTTTGCCATATTTGCTCTTAAAAATTTTTAAAAAATAAAAAAATCCTGTATAATGTACTTATATCAATAACTTAATTGGGTATCTGTGATTATGGTTTGCACATAAATTTGCCTTATTTTATGAAACTATGGTGTAATAAAGATGTAGGGTGATAGGAAGGACATATAACATTTCTTATCAACCTCATTGGCAAAATTGGTGCTTATGTTCACATCTATATTAAACTGTTTTTAGAGGTGGGAATTAAGTGCTAGAATTAAATGGTATTTTAGGAGGAGAAAAATATGTTTAAACTTATCAATCGTAAATCAACACAAGTGGCAGCAGGTGCTTACATCGGTGTGACTTTAGGTGCTACAGACGCTCATGCAGGTCAGGATTTCAGTACAATTTCTGAAAACATTATTACATCTATCGAAGATCTGCCTAGCCTTCTGACTGGTCTTGCTTACATGCTTGGTATTCTTTTGGGCACATTAGGTATCTTGAAGATCAAGGACCATGTAGAAAACCCAGGTAATGCGAAGCTTCAAGAAGGTGCTATCCGTCTGGCAGCAGGTGGTGGATTATTCGCCCTTCCGATCGTGATCGAAGCGATGCAGACAACAGTTGGAACAGGTGCTGGTGTACCTAACGTTCAGGTTGATGCAATTGCATTTAACTAAGATCTGATGAAATTATTACCAATTACATTGGGTATCGCCAGAAGCGGCGGTACCCAAAATCTTTCAGAAGCCGTGGATACTGAAACACGGCAAAAAGTTTTTGAGCGTGATAATCACACATGTCGCTATTGCGGCTTTAAATCTCAAAAATACCAAGACGTTCATTTTATAAACAACAATCCAAAAGACACACATTTTGACAATATGGCGACAGCCTGCATCTTTTGTCATCAATGCTTTAATCTCAAAAAAGTAAGCGATATGAAATCCGGTGTCTTAATTTGGATGCCGGAAGTTTCTCAGGCAGATTTACATCATATAGCGCGTGCAATTTACGTCGCACGTATTTCACAAGGATCCATGGCTGATACAGCGAAAAAGGCTCTGGAGGTTATTCGTGAGCGCAGAGAACACGCAAAAGATAGGTTGACGACAGATGATCCGTTTATTTTGGCAACCGTTATGGAAGACTTTTTACTACCGAAACATTATGCAAATAGAGGCCAAAAGCTAGATGGTATTAAACTTTTCCCCTTGGATCGCCGTATTATCAAAGAGGGAGATCTGGAATTTAACCAATTCCCGCAGATATTGGCGTATTGGAGATCAAAGAACGGACCATTTGGCGGTAAAATTCCCAATCAGTGGAAAAATCTTTACGCGCAAATCCAAAGCGCTGCTTAAATTTTCGCTACAGGCAGAAATAAATATATAATACTCTATGTAGGAGTATAAAAAATCCGTAAAATCAAATAGATGAAATTTCTGCAAAAATTGCTGGCTCCATTCCAGATTGCGCTGAAGCAATCGTTTGAAACATTTGTTCGCCTGGAAACTGCGGACGATGAATTTACCATCGCGTCTCGTGACGGATCATTAGTCAGTTATTTGAAGGTCGATGGCAGCAGGCAGATTATCGGGGAGCAGGAATACGCTTTTTTGGTAGAAGGGGCTACGATCAAAGTTGGCTCTCGTTTTGACCGACAGGGACATGCCTGGCAGGTTTACTTTGTTAGAGATCCGAGTAGAGCCAAGCGCCATATTGAAAAACTAATCAACCCGTCGCGTATTACATCTGAGGCTGTTGAGCTTGAAGTTGCAGATATTTTTAGCGAGCGGTTACGCCATTTGTCGCGTTTTGTATCTTATGAAGAGTGCTATTTCGTTTTATGGACGCGTCCCAGTATTTTGAATAAAAATGAATTAAAACGTGCGGCGGAAGATTCAAAGAAAAAGAAATGGGTAAACGCAGGATACGCACAGGACCCTTATTCAGCGCTTGATGCTTTAAGAACGCGTCATAAAAGTTTTATTGCTTCTATGCTGTCCTCTATGGATGAACTTGGCATAAGTTGTGAGTTGCTTGAGGTGCATGATGCGCTCAGAGCCGTCAAAAACAATTTATATCCATCTAAATCCCATGAGGAATGGAGACCTTGCCTTCCTGGTGACCCTATACCGGCGCGTGCCCCGCTAAGCAAAAGTGATTTATCAGATATCCTGTGGCCTCCATTGCCACAACAACTAGCCCTAGCAGATGGACGTATCATCAATGATAATATAGTGCGCATTGGTGATTTGCTGTGGGGTGGTGCTGATATGACTTTGGGCCCTATGGACCCTAGTCCATTTCCTATGATTTTGAACAGACTTTTTGAAGCAGGCGTTCCGTATCGCATCTCATTTATGATTGAAGGCGGAGGTGTTTATTCCACGCAATTCCGGATGAATATTGCCAAGATTTTGGGTGTTACAAATTCATTCAATAAGCAAATTGGTTTCTCTTTGGAAGGACTGAACAGGCTCGCACGAAGCGAACCTGTTGTTCGTATGCGCATATCATTTGCAACCTGGGCCGACCCATCCCAAATGAAGCAAATGCAAGATCGCCTTTCGAACCTGGTTCAAGCGGTTGAATCGTGGGGATATTGTCAGGTGAGTGAATTTTCCGGTGATCCTTTGGATTGTGTCATGTCATCTGCGATGGGCATTCATTGTTCGGGAACTGCACCAACAGGTGTTGTTCCATTGTTTGAGCTCATGAAGCTTTTGCCTTGGCAGCGGGCATCGTCTCCATTCAGACATGGAGCGATGCTGTTCCGAACACCGGATGGTAAAATCTGGCCCTATCAAACCGGTACGAACATCACAACAACCTGGTTTGATCTTATTTTTGCGCAGCCCGGTGCCGGTAAATCGGTTCTGATGAATTCACAAAACATGGCAACAATTTTATCCCCAGGTTTGAACAAATTACCTTATGTGGCCGTGATTGATATCGGCCCATCGTCTTCCGGTATGATTTCGTTGATTAAGGAAGCATTGCCCGAAGAACGACAGCATGAGGCGGAATATTATCGATTACAGATGAGTCACGAATATGCTGTAAACCCATTTGATACACAGCTCGGTTGCCGTTATCCGATGATTGACGAGCGAAGCTACCTGGTTGAGCTTTTAACGCTTTTGTGTACGCCACCGGGTTCAGGAAAACCGTATGATGGTATTCAGCAATTGGCGGGTCTGGTCGTCGATGAAATGTATCGCTGGCGTGATGATGTTGCAGCCAATGCAGAACCCCGACCTTATCTTCCCAGACTTGACGGTGAAATTGATGATGCATTGGCCCGTCATCGCATTCATTTACCAAGTGATCCGTTCTGGTGGGATGTGGTTGATAAAATGTTTGATCTGGATGAAGTCAATTTGGCTATTCGAGCGCAACGCCATGCCGTTCCAAACTTAACAGACTCCATCACAGCCTGTCGTAGACCGCAGATACGATCGCTTTTGGAAGAAACATCCGTGGGCTCTACGGCAGAGAGCGTTATCAATGCCTTTGAGCGCATGGTCACATCTTCTATACGCGAATTCCCAATTCTCGCAGGCGTAACGCAGTTTGATGTTTCCGCTTCGCGCGTATGCTCACTCGACTTAATGGATGTTTCGCCACAAGGTGATGATAGTGCGGATCGTCAAACATCTATTATGTATCTTTTGGCACGGCAGGTTATGGTGCGCGCATGGTGGGTTGGTCCGGAAATGTTAGAAAAAATACCCGAAAAATACAGAGGCTGGCACGAGGTAAGGTTGCAAGACATCATGGAAACACCCAAACGCCTTTGTTATGATGAATTCCACAGAACAAGTAGTTCAAAATCTGTTCGTTCACAGGTTGTTCGGGATGTTCGTGAAGGCCGGAAGCGTGGTGTTCAAATTGTATTATCTTCTCAGCTTTTGGAAGATTTTGATGACGATATGGTTGATCTGGCGACAGGTATATGGGTTTGCGGTAGCGCAATATCTGAGCAGGCCGTTGATAACGTAAGGGAACGTTTCGGCCTGTCTGAAACCGCGCGTTCTATTATTCGCTATAAATTGACAGGTCCAAAAGCAGGAGGCGCCCCTGTTCTATTTGTTCTAGGAACAACAGAAGGTCGTTATGAACAGCATCTTTTAAACACACTTGGTCCTATTGAATTATGGGCATTATCTACATCGTCAGAGGACGTTGCGATCCGCAATAGATTGTATGATCGTTTGGGCGCTCACCGTGCGCGTCAAATGCTTGCCGCCAACTTCCCCGGCGGAAGTGCGCGTAATGAAATTAAACGACGCATTATCGAACTGGCTGATAAAGGAGAATCCCGATCCGCTGCGCTTAGTCGGGTTATTGAAAGTATTGTTGATGAGCTTGTTGATGCCAGCAAGTTAAAAGTAGAAGCGCCGGAAGAGGTCAACAGACGCAAGCGTAAGAAGCAAGAAGAAGAGCGCGCAGCATCATGACCTTCGATGATGAAGAAACGGAAAAAAAATCACCGCCTAAAGACCCGAAAGCGGAGCTTTTAAAGAAACTAAAGATTGGCGGTATCGCTGCAGCTGTCATTATTGTTTTTGTTCTAATTTTTATGTCAGCAACAAATAAGCCTCAAGGCCACATGATGTTTGGTATTTGCAGAACTTTTGTTGAAGTTCAAACAACATATCCTCCAACATTACATGTTACTGAAGTAGAGCAGTATCAGCGTGCTGTCAGAATTTATTACACTTATACTGATGCATTCGGAACGCAAAAAAGCGAATTTATCGAATGTGCCTTTGAAAGTGTTCCTGGAAAGGGCGCACAGTTAACTGCAATCTTACTAAACCGTACCGAGATTGATCAGGAAACAATCAAAGAATTTAACGATACTATTTCTGCCATCGTTGCCGGAGAACCGGACTTAACTCTACCTAGGCCATTTGGAAAAAACCTAGAAGACTTAAAACGCTAGGGTTTCATAATTTCTGAGTGCCCATAGCTTGGCGCATAAAAAACTTTTTGGTCGGTGTAATTTTTTGAATAGCCTTTAAACCCATTTTGCGAACAAGTCGAACCGGTGTTACAGGGTTTGAAAAAAGTGCGTTTAAACTATCTGTCGCAGCCGCCATGGTCATGTTATCCATACGCCGCGCCTTCTGATATTTTTCTAATAATGCGACATTTCCTAGGTCTTCTCTCTCGGATTTTGCCGTAATGAGTAATTTGCTGAGCTCAGCAATATCCCTGTATCCTAAATTTAATCCTTGCCCTGCTATAGGGTGGATACCGTGCGCCGCATCTGCGACCAGAGCTGTACGCGGTGCAATGTAATCGTGGGCATGGATTAATCCCAAAGGATACACAAAACGCTTACTAGCCAGCTTCACGTCTCCATACCGTTCAGGAAAACGGGCAGTGAGTCCTGCATTGAAAGTTTGTTCGCTCCAATCCATTGCTGAATTTTTGGGATTGTGCTCTGTCCAAACGACAGACGACCTATGCTGGCCTTTTTTATCCTTTTCCATCGGTAAGATTGCAAAAGGCCCTTCTGCGCGAAAATCTTCGACCGCTATATTGTCATGTGAATTTTCGTGCGTGACGGTGCAGATAACGGCCTGTTGGTTGTAAGACCATTGTCTTGTTTCAATGCCTGCCCATTGCCGCACAAATGATCCGCGCCCGTCGGCACCAATAAGAAGTTTTGCCTCAATAGTCAGTTTATCATCTATGGATATTGTTACATTTGAATCGTCAACGCGCATATTTGAAACTTCTGCAGGTGCAAAATGCGTAAGAGATTTGAGTTTCTTGGCCTTTTTTATGAGCGCTTGACGCAACGTTAAATTTTCAAAAATCCAACCAAACGCATCAGCAGATACATCGGCGGACAAAAACTCCAGCAAGATAGGTGACCCGCTGTCCGTGATATGAATGTCGCGTATGGGACAGCCCTGTTTGATAATGTCATTCCAAATACCTGCTTGTTCCAAAACATTTTTTGAGCCAGCAGAGATGGCTGTAGTTCGTCCGTCATACTGTGTTTTAAGAGTCTTTTTAGTGTCCTCTTTGTCGATGCAGACAACCTCTAATCCGTTTTGTGCCAAAATGCAGGCTAAGGCCAGACCTGACAGTCCTCCTCCTATGATAGCGATGTCCTTTATTTGAATGCGTTTTGACATTGTTTTTTCTACCGTCTATATAGCAAGGCGTAAACACTAATATAAGAACCATCAAATAGAAAAACAGGACTGAATACCATGAAAATGATAACTGCAGTTATAAAACCTTTTAAACTTGATGAAGTGCGCGAAGCTCTGACTGAGATAGGTGTAGAAGGCCTAACAGCTTATGAAGTGAAAGGCTTTGGTCGTCAAAGAGGGCAGGCTGAAGATTATCGGGGCTATGAATATGCCGTTCATTTTTTGCCTAAAATTAAAATAGAGATTGTTGTCGCCGACGATAAAGAAGATGCTGTCGTCAAGGCTGTTCAAAATACAGCGAATACCGGGCGTATCGGTGACGGTAAAATATTTGTTTTTGATATCAATCGTGTTGTTCGAATTCGAACAGGCGAAGACGGAGAAGAAGCTCTTTAAATAATTTTACTCATCCCATGAAATGGGTAAATCGTAATGAAGGCCAAATCGAAATTCGTGCGCAGAATAATCGACGTCTGTTTGGTCAAACTCAATATCGGAAGCTCCAATATAGCGATAGCCTCCAGACAAAGACATATCTTCGCTCATATGATATTTTAACCCACCACCTACTTGGTAGATAAAGCTCCAATCATCACCTGAGGAGTTCTGAGTAAAGCCGGAACCGCCATCACGTATATTGGAATCAAAGAGGCCAAAACCCGCCCCAGCGCCAATATAAGGCACTACAGGCCAATCCAGATCAAAATCGGAATAACCGCTCAGCATAAAGGTCAGGGCCTCCATATCGCCGTTTAACGGCCCCGAGCCGGCATTTGTATTGATAGATGATAAATCAGAGCTTGAATAACCGACTTCTGCTTCGACCCGTATTGAACGATTTAGGCGAAAACCCAGCGCGCCCGCAAAACTCACAGCGCTATCCGATTCAATTTCACCATTCACAGGCACTGCGGAATTAGAATAATCCTGATCTTCAATCGTATTTAGGCCCAAATAAGCCGATAGATAGAGTTTTTTGTCTTGCGCATATGATTGTGTGCTGAAGGCTGTAATCGCTATCAGACAGGAAAGCATGGCCGTAGTTCGGTCTTTGTAAGACATTTTTGGATATAAGAACGTGTAGAAAAGAAAAAAGAGAGGATGTTGTTACCAACACCCTCCATTTTAGTTTCCAGGGAGGTAAACTTCAAGTCTTGATTGCGTTTAAGCCTTATTGGAACTGAACTCCAAGGCCTAAACCAGTGATTCCAAGTGTTAATTGAACCGCTTCTAACATTGGTCCAAGGTTGATGGCGATTGCACCACCAAGAATATGTGTAATTCCTGCCATAGAGCTGGCCTGCTGGCTGCCTTCGGCCACCCCGCGCATGATGAATAGCCCGCGTATAAAGCTGATCCAGCCAAGAACAGCGACAAAAGCTGTAATGGCATTAATAACAGCATTCACATGACCGATTTCTGCACCTGTCATGCCGGCTGTGTAAACCAGCGCGCCTTGGTTCTGGCCTTCCAGACCATTAAACATAGAGAACGATGTCGCACCGATCATAGAGTCGATGGATAATAAGGCCCCAGCAACCAAGAATGTCATCACAGTTCCGATACCTGTTGGGCCTTTTGCGCCATCTTGCTCGGATTTCAAAAGACGTGAAATACCAATCATGACAAGGATAATACCAGCCAAGTAACAGAATGCTGAGAATGCCATTTGCATCGGAGTCCAGATGTCTTGCATCAGGGCTACCAGCATGGCATCAAGTCCACCACCGACAGCGCCTGCGCCATTGAAGTCGGAACCATCGAATCCAGGTATACCCAAGGCAACTGTATTGAAAACAACCTCCATAACCATCGGTAAGGCAAAGAATGCACCACCGGCAATAAAGCGTTTCATTGGATCCCAGATTTCAACACTTCTGGGGTCTTCGACATGCTGCCTTAGTTTCATAATTCCCCAAATTCCAAGGATAATACCCATGAGATAAGACAATCCGGAAAACAAGAATGGTACGAGTTCGTTGGAATAAACTGTATTACAAATTACACCGCCCAAGCCGTTGCCGCCGCAGCCTCCTGCAGAAGTTATTCCAAAGCTACCGAAAATGTCGCCCAAAAAGCCTCCTGCGCCACCCAGAGCTGTACGTATAAGTCTGTCTAAAGACGTATTACCTGTTGTAAAGCCACTCAGGAATGTTGAGCCAAAGCTCGTCAAAACATCTCCAATATCACCACCACCAAGAGCGGTTCTCAATGCACTGTTAAGAGCCGGGTTACTTGTTGTAACACCGCCTAATATTCCATCTAATACATTGCCTGCAGCATCACCTAAGCTATTACCACTCGCTATACCTGTTAAAATGTCCAATCCTGAATTAACAATATTGATGTTGCCGCCACCGACTGCCACAGGCACACCTAGGATAGAAGATCCAATGTTACTGATGGGCGCGCCTATATTTATGTTGCCACCAGTGCCACCGAACAGTCCGTTTACACTATCCCCAAGAGAGGTAAATACATTATTAGTAAACCCAGTTAAATCGGTGCCAAAATTGCTTGAAAAACTGCCTGTAAAGCTATTGAAACTGTTAGTGATATCACCAAAAAATCCACCATCACTACCAAAGCTAAAAGCATCTGCTGATTTAACAGGAATGCTGAAGCTTAGTGCTATGACTAAAAATAAAGTTAAAATTTTGTATAGACGCATTAATCACCCTGAAAATGTATTTCTTATACTTACCTATAAAGTATATCACCGAGCGCAAGCAGAATGAAAATTTGGCTAAAATTTTATGTAATTAACACTTCGTATCAAGGAAATTAATGAGAAAAAACAAATACTTATAAGTTTTTTATTACGAAACAGGCGCATCCACACGCACAGGAAGATCTGCTGCTATAGGCTCATCATCCAACATTTCAATCATTCCGCCCGGCTGGACTGCAAAATTGGCGATGAAAAGGGCATTTGAATAGTAAACAACAGCATCACATAAGAAATACCCTTGTTCGTTTTTACCTTCGTAGGATGCTGGTCTGACCGTGTTTTCGATGACAAGTTTGGTTTTATCATCAACATCAGTTGGAACATATGGATCATCCATTGTTTCCGAGATCAGAAATGGACCTTCTTCCCCACGCACAAAAAAGCAGAAAAAACGCAAATAATCCAATACGTTATCATCTGTAATGCGGATAGGGGCCTTGGCGTTCACCTCATGAATAGGCGGTGATGTACCATTGAGCCAGTACAGGTTTCCCTGATCCGTCAAATAATAAATGAAAAGGTTTTTCGGTGTCCAGGCAGGGTCTTTAACGCGAATTAGCGCAACTTGCTCGTAAAAAGGCAATGGACACCAATGAACAGCGGTTGTTTCCGGATTCACCTTATATTTGTCGCCAATGGGATTGATTTGGTCTAAAAATCCAACCAACTCATCACCTGAAACCGGATTCCAACGGTCGTCAACGTACATATATGACCCTTTTTTTTTGTTAAATTATAGACTTAAGAGCATTACCAGTGGCCTATATTGCCGATCCATAACTTAAATCGCAAGTAAAATTGACAATATGAAGACTATAGGCTATATCAACCTCGAAATTCAAAATTTGTGCGTCTGAGCGGAGATAACAATGAAAAGAACATTCCAACCCAGTAACCTTGTACGTAAGCGTCGTCATGGCTTTCGTTCACGTATGGCAACGAAGAATGGCCGAAAAATTATAGCCAGCCGTCGTGCCAAAGGCCGCAAGCGCCTGAGCGCTTAAGCAAAGGTTCTGCTTGTGATGACAAGCACCAATACAGATAGACATCTAGACCGCTTGAAAAAGCGGTCTGATTTTTTATGGGCTCAAAAAAACGGTAAAAAATGGGTTTCCAAAGGCCTGATTATCATTGCAAGCAAAAATGAAGGTTTGGGCAGGCGTTTCGGAGTTACGGTCACAAAGCGTCTCAGTAAGAAAGCCGTAGACCGTAATCGTATGAAACGCCGTCTAAGAGCTGTTGCTCAAGACATTATAGCCCAGTATGGTCAGGATCATACGGACTATGTTTTGATAGGGCGCGCTGAAACAGCTACCCGTGTTTACACGGACTTACAAAACGATTTGAAATGGTGTCTGAAAAAGCTGGAGGTTTATCAAAATGAAGAGTCTTCTGAACTTTCTGATTAAGGTCTATCAGGCTTGTGTGTCACCTTTTATAGGCCGCAATTGCCGCTTTGAGCCGACTTGCTCCTGCTACACTCAAGAAGCCATAGAGAAACATGGCGCTTTGCGCGGTAGCTGGCTGGGCCTAAAACGCATCTGCAGATGTCACCCATTCTATAAAGGTAAATTTCACGATCCTGTGCCGTAAGGAGCGTTGCTTCAAGGCCTCGCATCCGCTATAAACGCCGAGACTTTAATTACAGTTTAAGACCATGGAAAATCTGAACCAGAAAACACATCCGGAAGATAACCGGAACCTTATCATCTTTGTGATCATTTCCCTTATTTTGTGGTTCGGATATGACACTTATGTCCTTCAGCCTAAGATCAAGGCACAACAGGAAGCACAGCGCGCTTTGGCGGAGGAACGTGAAACTGCTTTGGGCTTACCGGATATTTTAGAGGAGCGTCCACGCGAGGATGTCATTACAGAAGCCAAACGCATTGAAATTGAAAATGATGTGATTTTTGGATCACTGAATTTAAAAGGTGCGCGTTTGGATGACGTTTCATTGCACGATTATTATGTGACGACGGCACGCGAAAATGAAATTGCAGTTCTCTCTCCTGCCGGAACGCCGTATCCCAAATATGCGGAAACAGGATGGGTGTCTGTTGATGAAGATTTAAATTTACCCAACAACGATACGGTTTGGTCCATATCCGGTAATCAGACCCTTGCTCCTGACCAGCCAGTGACATTGTTTTGGAATAATGGTCAGGGCATTCGTTTTGAAAAAATATTTTCGATTGATAACAAATATTTAATCACGATCGAACAGCGCGCCATTAATAACCGCAATAGCAGTGCGGTTTTATCTCCATATGCATTGGTGAGTGAGCATGGCTTGCCGGAGGACTTCACTGGTCGTTTTATTGTGCATGAAGGGCCGATTGGTTACATCGGTAAGGACCTTGAAGAGCGCTCCTATAAAAAGATGCGTAAAGAACAGCGTCTTAGTCTGAAAGCCGATCAGGGCTGGATCGGGATCACGGAAAAATACTGGCTGACCGCTATTTTACCGGAGCAAGTGGAAGAGCTGAATTATCGTTTCGCTTTTACACCCGCACGCAGTGACAAGGATAAAGACCGATATCAGGTTGATATTGTGTCGCCATCCAAAGCCGTTAAATCGGGTGAAACATTTACGCACACCACACAGTTTTTTGTAGGCGCAAAGGAAGTACAAACGCTTAATGCGTACAAAAATGATCTTGGTATCCCGAACCTTGATCTCGCAGTCGATTTCGGCATGTTCTATTTCCTGACTGTTCCGTTTTTCTGGGTTTTACATTTCTTCTACACGCTGGTTGGAAATTTCGGTGTTGCCATTTTGATGATCACATTGTGTTTGCGTGTTCTTGTCTTCCCTCTGGCCAACACGTCTTACAAATCATTTGCAAAACTGCGCAAAGTATCACCACAAATGCTGGAGCTACGTCAGAAATATAGTGATGACAAACAAACCCTGCAAAAAGAATTGGTGAAATTATACGAGCGGGAAAAAGTGAATCCTGCTGCTGGTTGTTTACCGATCCTGGTGCAAATTCCAATCTTCTTTGCATTGTTTAAGGTGTTGTCGATTAGCATCGAAATGCGTCATCAGCCGTTTTTCGGTTGGATTCAGGATTTGTCCGCACCGGATCCGACCAGCTTGTTCAACGGTTTTGGGCTCATTCCATGGGACCCACCATCTTTCCTGATGATCGGGATTTGGCCGTGTCTGATGCTTGTGACCATGATCATACAGAAAAAAATGTCACCGCCACCGCAGGATAAAATGCAAGCTCAGATGATGAATATCATGCCCTTTGCGATGACATTTATTTTGGCGAAATTTGCATCCGGTCTTGTGATTTACTGGACGTTCAGTAACTTCCTGTCCGTGATCCAACAATATGTGATCATGAAAAATATGGGCGTCGAACCGCATTTGTTCAAAAAGGATAAAGGCGAAAAGATAGAAGAGGTGAATGAACCGACTGTTGAAAAAGAAGATGAAACGGAAACGGAACCAACAGTTCAAAAAGACATCACGCCGCCAAAACCAAAGAAAAGCAAAAAGAAAAAGTGAGTGAAGAGTTCACAAAACAGCAGATAGAACATGCGCGCAAACTTTTTGCGGGTCCGTGTGATTTTATGTTGGGTGTTGCGGGTTTGGAACAATTGCCGAAAGGCACATTGCCGGAAGTCGCATTTGCGGGCCGATCCAATGTTGGGAAATCATCGCTAATTAATGCGCTGACCAACCGCAATGATTTGGCGCGCACATCCAACACGCCGGGGCGCACGCAACAACTCAATTTTTTTAATCTGGGTGATCAAATCCGTTTGGTCGATATGCCGGGTTATGGTTATGCGAAGGTGTCGAAAAAAGAGCGCTCGGATTGGGAGCAATTGATTTTTGATTATTTGCGTGGCCGTCCGAATTTGCGCTGCGTGTTTGTTTTGGTGGATGCCCGTCATGGCTTGAAAGACAGTGATGAACGGCTCATGGCAATGCTGGATGAAGCAGCGGTGTCTTATCGCATTATCCTGACCAAGGGTGATAAAAAGGCGAAGGGCGTGGTCGATGATGTACAAGCGTCCTTAAAAAAACACCCTGCAGCCTATCCTGAAGTTCATTTGACGAGTTCAATGAAAGATGTGGGTCTAGAAGAATTACGAGCAATTGTTTTCGGATTTACCGATTAAACATGATGTTGTAAAAACCGTAATCGCCAGCTGAATCCTCCAAACATAGAGAAGGGTAACCTTCACAGCTTGCACAGTTCGTTGCTGTTAAATCAGTGCTGGCAGTGCTTTCTAAAAAAAGGTTCGCCAAAGTAACTGTAGACACTGGTATTGTGATAGACCCTGTTATTTTTTCGTTAATGCCTTCACAGACAGTTTGGTTGATATCTATTGCTGTTAAAATCATGTCGTCGGCTGTTGTTGGCGTCCATTCAATATTGGTTGTATCTGCGAATTGCCAACCCGTCGTGCTTAAAAACGTACCGGTAGGGAATGCGTTCGAATTTTTGTAAGTGAAACCACCACCTTGCGGATGAAAGACTTTGTGAATATGCGGGGCGGTATTAAACGGCGTTGCACTGGTCGGGTTGATAAAGTCGAATTCGTCAAAACTTGTGCCTGTAATCTCCATCTGGTCGATCACGCTTTTGGCCGTGGCGGCATATTCGATCAGTTCCAGCGCATAGAGCTCGGCAATTTCATCATCAATATTCTGGCTATCCGATTGCTCATTTTGATTGTTTAGCGTGATTGTCAGAAAGCCAATCAGCGCAATGGCGATCAGAATATAAATCATGGCGTTTCCGCGCTGGGTCAAATTGTCAGAATCTCGTTTGCGCATTCTTGCGATCTCCTTTATCTTTAGAGTTTAACAGGAATCACGGAAAATGCTGGAACAAATTTCTATAGATTTTTTCTCTTTGGGCATCGGCGGAGTGCTGGGCTTGCTGATTGGCGGGGTCATTGCGTTGATGAGCGCATCACGGTTGGAGAAGGAAAATGCGGCCCTGAAAGCCACGATGGAAGCCGAAAAGGCTGCGATGGACGATCATTTCACGGCTTTGGCGGGCAAGGTGCTGGAAAGCAATTCCGAAAATTTCCTCAACCTCGCGCAGGAAAAATTAAAAGCCGCGCAGGCTGAAGGGAAACATGATCTCGATAAGCGCTCCATGGCGATTGAACAGATGGTGAAGCCCGTCCACGATCATTTGCAAAAACTGAGTGGGGCGGTGGAGCAGCTTCACGGTACCAAAAAAGCCATTCAGGATGATTTACGCAATTTGAGCAAAGAGACATCCAAGCTTGTCGGTGCGCTTCGTAATCCGGCCGCGCAGGGCAAGTGGGGAGAGTTTGTACTCGAACGTCTTCTCGATAAAGCCAATTTGGTCAAAGGTGTGCATTACGAAACCCAAGTCCAAACAACCGAAGGCAAACGCCCCGATGTTGTCATTCATTTGCAGGATGGATTTCATATCGTGGTTGATGCCAAAGCGCCGATCAATGATTTTGTAGAGCGCATGGATGAGGATTTATCGGAAGGCCAGATGCATGATTTAAAAACCAATCTGGCGCGTCAGGTGCGCTCTCATGTCCGTGCCTTGGGCGGAAAAGGATATTGGGAGCAATTGGATTCTCCGGATTTTGTTGTATTGTTTTTACCATCTGAACAAATGTTTTCATACGCCGTACAGGCTGATTCGACCCTGATTGACTTTGCTGCTGAAAATCAAGTGGTGATTGCGTCTCCAACGCTGATGTTATCGCTCTTACGCGTTGTGGGTTTGAGCTGGAGGCAGGTAGAATTGGCCAAAAATGCGCAGGATATAGCGACTTTGGGCTCAGAACTTTATGACCGTATCTCTACATTCTCAGGGCACATGGGCAAAGTCGGCAAAGGCATTGAATCTGCGATGGCAGCTTATAACAAGTGCGTGTCATCTTTTGAAACCCGTGTTTTAGTGAGCGCGCGTAAATTGAAAGATTTAAAAGTCGCGACAGCAGATAAAGATATTGATTCACCGATACAGGTCGAAACAACGCCGCGCATTTTGGTGTCGCCTGAATCTAAGCCGGATGATAAAGATGGGAAAAAGGTGGCCAATGGCTAGTAATCTGTATGACATCATTATTGTACCCGATCCGGTTTTAAAAGAAACAGCACAAGAGGTGCATGGCATTGATGATGATTTGCGTGGGCAAATGGATAAAATGTTGGAGACGATGTATGCTGCGCCTGGAATTGGATTGGCCGCAAATCAGGTGAATTTGCTCAACCGTGTTTTGGTCATGGATTTTGAACAACGTGAGAATGAAGCCGGATCACGCAAGCCCATTTTCATGGTGAACCCCGAAATCGTCTGGGAGTCCGAAGAGATGAGCGAAATGGATGAGGGTTGTTTGTCCATACCCGGCCAGTTTGCGACTGTCGAGCGGCCTTATTCCGTGCGGGTTAAATATCTCGATTACGATGGGAAAGAGCAGGAAGGCGCCTTTGAAGGCCTTGGCTCCCATTGTGTTCAGCATGAAATTGATCATTTGAACGGCGTTTTGTTCGTTGATTACCTGTCATCGCTGAAGCGCAATATGATCATCAAAAAAGTCCAAAAAGAGAGCAAACTCAACGCTCTATAGGTTTTATACAATCACAACGGCAGTGCAGCACATCTTTTGTTTGGAAGAATGTAATCCAGGCGATAGCGTAATTGTAATAAAAAAATTTAATCAATTACTTTTTTGTAATTTCTGTGTGAAAGGAAGTTCTTTATGGCCGATACTCTCCGCCCCTCTAATATAGCATTTCAATTCGGGCAGCCTTCAGTAGACACAAAAGCCATGGCAATGCATGCAATGGATGTAATGGAGGCGGTAAGGGCTGTTCCTGGCGTGGAAATTATAGAGGCATGGTCAAAAGTAGTTGATGCAATGGGTTACAGTAGCATGGTGACAGCGATGCCATTAAGCGCTGGAAATATATCTATAGATAGCGATCAAGGGCAAAACGCAGAAAATATTAAGCATATGGTTTCTGATGCTCAGGATAGGGTCACAGAGTCTGTCAATCGCTTAACCGAGGCCATGGCAATGTTACCAATGCGGATGATGCAGGCTCCTTTTGCTGCTATGACACTTACTATGGGTGGTAGCCGTTAAGACCTCTTGGCTTTTAAGCAGCTTGGCTTTACAACATAAGCCATGAGCAAATCTCTCAATATTGTGTTTATGGGGACGCCTGACTTCGCAGCGACTGCATTACAGGCGCTGATTGATAGCCCTCATAATATTATTGCCGTCTATTCACAGCCTCCGCGGCCAAAAGGGCGCGGGCAAAGTGTTCAAAAAAGCGCTGTTCATGAGTTGGCAGATGCGCACGATATTCCTATTTTCACGCCTAAAAATTTTAAATCGGAAGAAGCGGTTCAGCAATTTGAAAATCTGAAAGCCGATGTTGGAGTTGTTGCGGCCTATGGATTGATCTTGCCGCAAGTAATTCTAGATGCGCCCACACATGGCTGTTTGAATATTCACGGCTCGCTTCTGCCGCGTTGGCGCGGGGCGGCCCCCATTCAGCGTGCTATCGAAGCAGGTGATACACAAAGCGGTATCACAATTATGCAGATGAATGCTGGCCTCGATACCGGACCGATGATTATGGAGGAGTCCGTCGCAATTACGGATCAAACAACTGCGCAGACTTTACATGATGATTTGGCCGAGGTTGGCGGACGTTTGATTGTCAAAACGTTGAACATTTTGGCTGATAAAAATGCGCTTTGTCATACACCGCAGGATGATAGTAAGGCGACTTATGCCCATATGCTGAAAAAAGAAGAAGGGCAGATTGATTGGTCGAAAACAGCCGAAGATGTGAACCGAAAAATTCGTGCTCTTACGCCATGGCCCGGAACATACTGTTTTACAGCGGATGGTAAGCGTTTAAAAATTCATCAGGCCGCAGTATCCGATCAAACATCCGATAAATCGCTTGGAACCATTTTGGACGATGGGCAGATTGTTTGTGGTGCACAAACTGTTCTGCAATTGCACACTGTTCAGCCGGAGAATAAAAAACCAATGGATGTTCAGGCTGCTATCAATGGTGGGTATTTGAAAGCCGGTGAGGTTTTAAAATGACACGTTGGAAACTCACAATCGAATATGTCGGAACGGATTATCTAGGCTGGCAAAGGCAAAAGGATGGGCCGTCCATTCAGCAAGCCATAGAGGAAGCGATAGAGGCTTTTTCCGGCCAGAAAGTGTCGATCAATGTCGCGGGCCGCACCGATGCAGGCGTTCATGCGCGCGGCCAGGTTGCTCATGTTAATCTGGAAGATTTCACACGGCCGATGGATGGTTTTGAAGTCGCCAAGGCCATAAGCGCGCATTTGCTGGATCAACCCATTTCAATTTTAACGGCAGAAGTTGTAAACGATGATTTCAACGCACGGCACGATGCCAAAAACAAACTTTATACTTATCGCATTATCAATCGTCAGGCCGCGCCGACAATCGATAAAGGATTTTGCTGGCACATAAAACGTAACTTAGATGTTGATGCGATGGCGGAAGCCGGCAAAATTCTTCTCGGCCATCATGATTTTACAACCTTTCGCGATTCACAATGTCAGGCGCAATCACCCATGCGCACGCTGGACCGATTGGATTTCGAAGTTCGGGATTATAATGATTGTGGTGGGCGTGAAATTTTGATGCATGTTGAAGCAAAGTCATTTTTGCATCATCAGGTGCGTAATATCGCAGGGTCTTTGAGTTTTGTTGGTCACGGAAAGTGGACAAAAGACGACCTGAAAGCGGCATTGGACGCTAAAGATCGGACAAAAGGCGGGCCGACGGCTCCTGCGGCCGGTCTTTATCTGGTTCGCATTGATTACTGATAAAAAAATGACCGTTTTCACGATTGTTCAGATCATGAAAACGGCCAAGGCGGGTCAGGGTCATCAACAAGGGGAGAACGGAGAGTGCTATGAAAGAAGGGTGTTCTCCCCTCGCCAAACTTTAAAATTCCTAATGGACGCTTACGACTTTTCCGCGTTGCCCAAGTGTGGTTTGCATCAGGTTTGCACGAATGGGGCGTGCAAAAACATAAGGCTTTGGTTCGGTTTCGTTTCTGCCGAAGTTTTCCAAAAACTGCATATACATTAATCGTGATAGTGTTTCGTAGTTTGCTTCCGCTTTATTTTCACTTTGAAACATCACGGCGCGGCTGATGGTGTTTGACAACAGCTTATAGGCTTTGTCTTCATCGGCTTCGATTGTTTTGGCATACTTCCACAGATCCGGAATATGCTTTGCCAGCTCGCGGCGATATTTATTCTCCGCACGCTCACGGTTTTTGATCTTTTTCATGATGTCACGTTTAGTTGTCGTCATTCTTGTATCCTCACTCGTCTTTACAGGGACGTTTGTCACATGTCTTACCATTCGTAATATGGTTCGAGATTGTTACAGCCGTGAGACAGAAAAATGATTTTTTGAAGAACAATTACGGCGAAAAAAGCGCAGGTATTTTCGTAATTATTTTCTAGAGCATTGACGGTGCGCGTGCTGCATCACCGGGAAGGCTACTTGTTCCGCCAACGGGGGTTCTAGCCACTTCTAAGTTATCATTGGCGGGAATCCCGGGAACAGGTTGCAAGCCATATTCTTGAATACCTTGTTGAATAGGAGCCATGATGAGTTTGTCTATGATAGGGCGCATTCTAGGGTCTGTTTTGGCATCGCGCTCCAAAGTATGATTCATGATTGCTATTGGATGAAAAATCATAGGCGTATTTTGAAAAGGTAACAGTGCACCAGGTAAGTATCTTCCCAAACGGAACGGTGAAGCGGTTTTTGGTTTTAAATTAGTATCACCTTTATATCTATTAATCCCCTTTAAAACTAGAAGGCTTACACCAAGGCTATCGTCTGCACATCGGATAGAATCCTCAAACTCTGGCCATCTCTCCACTGCTTCTTCATCATATGCTTCTAAGCCATAAATACCGTGCGTTTCTCTGTCATAAATCTCATTATCTGCTAAGCTAAATACGCCAACACGTGTATCTACGTTTTCGCCACGGTCATCATATTTTCCGGTCAAAGCCAGAATGTTATCAATCATTTTTCTAAAATAAACGCCTGTGTCGCCATCATATCTCTCAACTTTTATAATTTTTTTTGTTTCGGGATCACGCATAATACGACCAAGGTTGTCTCGCTTTGCGTCCTTTCGGCTCATAAGATCTGCAGTAGAAGCTCCAATTCGTGCTTGTTGAATTTTAATTATGTGTTCCGCTTCTTCCAGATCTAAGCCGTGTAAATATATTTCTGTTTCATCATACAGGCTAGTAAAGCTCTCGCCATAGTCTTCTATACTATCATGACGAATACGAGCCATGAGATCTGCATCCAAACCACCTTGCAAACAATATTTGTCCCATGGGATAAAACCGTTTCTGAGATAGCTTAATCTACGTGCACAATTTCGTATTTCATGCATGATATTATAAGTCTCTTTATCAGCACGGAATGGCTTGTTTGATTTTTCTTCGCACAATTTTTCAAAGTTATGCAGGGCACACCAGCAACGTTGAGAAGTTAAAAACTTTCGAAAAGCATTTTTAATTTTTTCTATGCCTTCTTCGGTCTGGCTTTCTTCAAAAGTCATGTCACGCATAGAATCAAAGAATTCATCAATATCTTTAATG
>JBCCLQ010000007.1:0-21255 GCA_039026795.1 Pseudomonadota bacterium | reverse complement strand
GTATCTTCGCTGATCACAACTTTTTCAACGTTCTCTTTGTCAGGCAATTCGAACATGGTGTCGAGCAGCATGTTTTCCAGGATAGAACGAAGACCACGTGCGCCGGTTTTACGTTCAATGGCTTTCTTGGCGACGGCTTTCAGCGCATCATCGCTAAATTCTAAAGCTGCGCCTTCCATTTCAAACAAACGCTGATACTGCTTGATCAGAGCGTTCTTTGGTTCGGTCAGGATTGTGACAAGTGCGTCTTCGTCCAGATCTTCCAATGTAGCGATCACCGGCAAACGACCCACGAATTCAGGGATCAAACCAAACTTCAATAGATCTTCCGGCTCCAAACCTTTCAGCAACTCACCTGTTTGGCGTTCATCAGGATCCTGCACATCTGCGCCAAAACCGATTGTTGTGCCACGACCTTTGTTGGCTAGAATTTTTTCAATGCCGGCAAACGCACCACCGCAGATAAACAGGATGTCTTTGGTGTCGACTTGTAAAAATTCCTGTTGTGGGTGCTTACGGCCACCTTGTGGTGGAACGGATGCAACCGTACCTTCCATCAATTTCAACAAGGCTTGCTGCACACCTTCACCGGACACATCACGTGTGATGGACGGGTTATCGGATTTGCGTGAAATTTTATCAATCTCATCAATGTAAACGATACCGCGCTGTGCGCGTTCCACATTATAATCGGATGCCTGCAATAATTTCAGAACGATATTTTCAACGTCTTCACCAACGTAACCGGCTTCGGTCAATGTTGTGGCATCAGCCATAGTGAACGGAACGTCAATGATCCGCGCCAATGTCTGCGCGAGCAAAGTCTTACCGCAACCGGTCGGGCCAACCAGAAGAATGTTGGACTTCGATAATTCAATGTCTGTGTTGTTCGCTTCTTCCAGACGTTTGTAGTGGTTATGGACAGCAACGGACAGAACGCGTTTCGCATCTTCCTGACCAATCACATAATCATCAAGAACGGATTTAATCTCTGATGGTGTCGGCACACCTTCACCGGTGCGCACCAGCTGACTTTTGTCTTCTTCACGGATGATGTCCATGCAAAGCTCGACACATTCGTTACAAATAAACACATTGGGGCCTGCAATCAGCTTACGAACCTCATGCTGACTTTTCCCGCAAAAGGAGCAGTACAAAGTGTTTTTGCTGTCTGATGATGATTTGTCGGATTTGCTCATAATGTGCCTTCTTCGTGAATCTCCTATTCAACCTAGCGCGGCGTTTTGCCCCTTTGCAAGAGTGTATATATAAGAAAATAGTTTATAAACACAGCTCTGCAAGCTTTGCTTCTTCTTACAATATACTATATCAAGGCCTGATAAGGGTTAATAAGTGGTAAAAATGGCTGAAATACAGACTTTGCCGAGCATAAATGAACTGGTTGAAAATTTCTCTCTTTTTGATGATTGGGAGGAACGCTATCGCTATTTGATCGATTTGGGTAAGGGGTTAGAGCCGATGGATGAGGCCTTGAAAACCGAGAATACACTGGTACGTGGGTGCACATCTCGCGTCTGGATGGTGGCTGAGAATAGGGACGGGTATTTTCATTTTGTGGCTGATAGCGATGCCCATATTGTGCGCGGTTTGATTGCCGTATTGCTCAGCGCATATCAAAACAAAAGCGCGGCAGAAATCCAGGATATAGATATCAATAAGGCGTTTTCGGATATCGGCCTTGACCAGCATCTTTCCCCCAACCGCCGCAACGGCTTTTTCGCCATGGTCGAGCGGATCAGAAGTTTGACATCATAACATTCCCGTCATTCCGGCGCAGGCCGGAATCCATCGTTCGTTAATGAGTAAAAGTGGATCCCAGCCTTCGCTGGGATGACGATAGGGAATACCACAGGCTTTATTTCTTGATCTCAATACTGCGCAGGATTTCTGTGAATTCCTTATCCGCATCGGGGCGCGCATCCCCAATCAACTGTGCTTCCACGCTCAAAACGGATTCAGGGGCAACCCATAGCTGGCCGACATAGATTTGTTGCTGCCGTCCGGTTTGTCCGGTTCCGCTTAAGGTCGCGACATGCACATCGTCAGCTTTTCTGTAAGTCACTTCTGAATCGGTTAACGCGTTGCGTCTGGCCATGGCATCCAATGCAGCTGTCATCAATCGTTCATCATACTGCGCATAGGCGCTTTGGGAGGACGGATTACAGGACAGGCTGATATTGACCGTCGTCATCATGTCGTAGACCTGAGTATAGGTCACAACATCATAACATTTGCGTGCATTGCTTAAATCTGCGGCCTTGGGTTCATTGCACCGTTTGGACGTAAAAGGTTGTTCGGGGAATTTGGCTGTGAAGGCGCAATTCTCATCGTTCATCGTGAAAGAGGGCTCTTCAACAATGGCCTCTTCTTCTTGAGCCTGAACCTCTTCTTCCGGAGGCACATCTTCTGCGAGCGCAGGGTTAAGCAGTGCTCCAGCTATCAGGATCAGCAGAAACTTGCTCGCCACTGGCCATATTTTTGACTTCATGATCACTTCCGTCTTCAAAGGGTGGAAACCAGACATACGGTATCCCTTTTTTCTCGGCATAGGCAAGCTGTTTACCGATTTTTTGCGGGGCGTGATACATCTCGACCTTATAGCCATTGGCGCGAAGGCTACGTGCTGCATCGGCGGCCGTGGCGCGCATGTCTTCATTGGGTAAAACCATGAGGATATCCGCAGGGCTTTTCGGGCCGATGCCCAGCTTATCGGGGTGCGTTTGACGCATCACGTCGAACAGGCGTGAAAAGCCGATGGAAATTCCGACACCGGGCAGGTGCTTGTTTATATATTGTCCGGCCAGATCATCATACCGCCCGCCGGAACACACAGATCCCGTAAATTCCGGCACATCCAATAGTTGCGTTTCGTAAACCGTGCCGGTGTAGTAATCGAGCCCGCGGATAATTGTCAGGTCAGCTTTTACCGCATATTCGGGGAGGTGTTTGAGCTGATCCAGAACAAAAGAAAGCTCTTCGATACCTTCTCTCATTTGATCATTTTTCGCATCAATGGACGTTACATCTTCTGTCTTGGTGAGCACGATCAAATCAGATGCTTGTTCGTCCGATAATCCACAATCGCTTTTCAATTGCTTGGTGACTTCATCTTCACCGATTTTTTCGATTTTATCGATGATGCGAGTGACAGGGACGGCGTCTTCCATGCCCAGACTTTCAACATACCCCATCACAATCTTCCGATTAGAAATCCGCAATTGCACACGACCGATGTCGAGCGCTTCGAGGGCTTCATAACAAATCGCAGCGACTTCCGCATCGAAATGGATCGGCAGATTATCAACGTTGATCACATCGATATCGCATTGATAAAATTCGCGCATGCGGCCCATTTGCGGGCGTTCACCGCGCCAAACGCGCTGCATCTGATATCGTTTGAACGGGAAAATCAAATCATTGAAATGCTGTGCGACATAGCGGGCGAGGGGGACTGTTTGGTCAAAGTGTAGCGCCAGTCGCGCTTCTTTATCGCTGTCGTCATTGTGCAAACGCTCCAGCGTGTAGATTTCCTTATCCACTTCGCCTTTGGCCGTAATGACGTCCAGCTCTTCAACGCTTGGCGTTTCAATGGAACAAAAGCCGTAACTTTCAAATACGCGGCGGATTTGGTCAAACCAACGCTGTTCAACCATGCGCTCCTCGGGCAACCATTCGGGAAACCCGCTAATCGGCTTCGGTTTATAGATTTTCTTTTTCTCGCTCATCCCAAAATGTCTAAGCGATGTGTTTTATGAAAGCAAGAGGAACAAAATTAAGCTGCTTGTGGAGCCATTCTGTCAACCGGCAACTCCATAGTTGCAAGTATTGCTCTGCTTCTTTCGCTTTGAAGAATCTCAGGAAGCGTGTGTCTTTCAACACTATCTTTTGGCGTATCTGGCAATAATTCACTTTGAAGAGGTTTAAAGTTATCGGAAATTATGGGGTTTTCGGATAAGCTGGATATTTGAACTTCTTCTTGATGTGGGTTCCAAGCCTGCTCATCTAATGAACGTGTTAAATCAATTGCTATCAGAACCGTTTTACCATTTTGTGGATCATGTTCGTCTCTAAAACGCTGACGAAAATACATGCTAGTTACATGACCATTTTCAACAGAATAGGGACGTGATGCGATAAATTCATAACCATCTGTACTGCTCACCAACATTAAATCTGTGTAGTCCATGTCACGCAGGGCGGTCGCAAGATTAGCCATTGTTGGTCGGTCCAAATGCCAGTTGCCTGTTGGATCTGAAAAACCAACACGCTTTGGAGGGGTAGTTAAAAGGGTTTCAGTTGCCTGTACACTCGGGGTTGTCATGGCTTTTCCTAAGCGGCTCTTGGAGCAGGGGCTGAACGTAAATCCGTGGTTAGGGCAAATTTTCTGTTATCGGCGACGTAAAGGTCAACAACACGTGGTGTTACAGTTTCGTCGTTTTCTCTAAACATAACAACAGCTTTTTGCTTAGTGTCCCCTACTGGGAACATTGGTGGAGTTCCATACGCCATAGGGTTATCAGAGGCTACTAAAACCTTTTGATCGCTTAATGTTACTTCTCGCCATGTATCTTTTGGATCAGTCATCATTACACTCTCTTTTGGAGATTTATAGAGCGGTGCAATCATTATGTCAAACTATTTCTTGTCAAGCTCAAAAAGGCGCTCAAGGCGGGAGACGAGGGCGTTGGCCAGTTCATCGGCATCAGTAATCGTCACGGCACGCTGGTAATATCGGGTGACATCGTGGCCGATCCCGATAGCGGTGAGCTCGACAGGTGTTTTGTTTTCTATCCAATTGATAATATTGCGTAAATCCCGTTCCAGCACGTTGGATGGATTGACGGATAGGGTGCTGTCATCCACCGGCGCTCCGTCCGAAATCACCATAATGATCTTGCGCTGCTCCCCACGGCGGATAATGCGGTTATAGGCCCACGCTAAGGCTTCGCCGTCGATATTTTCTTTCAGCAAGCCTTCCTTGAGCATCAGGCCCAGATTTTTTTTCGTGCGCCTCCATGGCACATCCGCGCCCTTATAAATGATATGTCGCAGATCATTTAGGCGGCCGGGTTTTTCGGGGCGGTTATTCTGAATCCATAAATCGCGGGATTTTCCACCTTTCCATGCACGCGTGGTGAAGCCCAGAATTTCAACCTTTACCCCGCAGCGTTCCAAGGTGCGGGCAAGGATATCGGTGCAAACAGCAGCAATCGCAATGGGACGCCCACGCATAGATCCTGAGTTATCGATCAGCAATGTCACAACTGTATCGCGGAAATCATTTTCTTTTTCGATTTTGAACATCGCCTGAATATTTGGGTTGGCAATCATCTTGGCGAGGCGGGAAGAGTCTAGCACGCCTTCTTCACGGTTGAACTCCCAGCTACGTTGTTGCTGTGCCATCAACTTTCGTTGTAAACGATTTGCGAGCTTACCGATAACGCCGTGCAAATGATTGAGTTGTTGATCCAAGGTTGTGCGCAAGCGCGTGAGCTCATTCGGCTGCGCTAAATCTTCAGCTTTGACCTCTTCATCGTAAGCAGTTGTATAAATCTTGTAATACCCATCGGGGCCGGGGATATAGCCATCGGGACGTTGACCTTTTGCTTCTGCGGGCATCTCACCCAGTTCTTCGGAACTTGCGTTATCTTCGCCCGCATTCTCCACACCGCCCTGGGATGTTTGGTCACTGCTTTGTGTATCATCGGCCGCATCCATGCCTTGCGTGCCTTCCATGCCTTGTGGTGTGTCGTCCTCTTCGCTTTGTTCCTGTTCGTCATTACCGTCATCGGGATCCTGAACATCGACTTCTTCTTCGCTATTCTCGTCTGTGTCATCGCCCGTTTCATCTCCGACGGCCATGTCCAGACGCGCAATCAAATCCTTGGCCTTGGATGCAAATGCATCCTGATCATCCAAAAACGGCTTTAACTTTTCAAATCCTTCCTGCCCCAGTTTTGCATCCACCCAAGGCTGCCATTCTCGGATCAGCGGTTTTGCACTGTCTGGTGCGTCTTCACCTGTTAGCGCAAAGCGCGCTAAAACATGCAAGGCATCGGCAACATTGCTGTCATCCTTATCGCGTAAATTTTGATATCCCAGCCGTTTGCATTTTTCATCCAGCACAGCGTTTAGATTTTGTCCAACACCGACCATGGACCTTGCGCCCAACGCTTCACACCGCGCTTGTTCCAGCGCATCAAACGCCGCACGTGCCGTTAAATCCATTGGGGTATTTTTGCGGTGACTGATAGGGGAGTGATGTTGCAAACGTAATGCTTTCGCATCCGATGCGCCGCGTACCAGCGCTTTGTTTTTATCGGGAGTAGGAAGTTTCGCGCTTTGCTCACTGACGCCGCTTGGGCTGTCGATCCGCTCTGCGGCACTAAAGGACACTTCCGTATCCTTCTTTCCTGCAATCGCGCGCAACGTCGCCGCAATCGCAGTTTTAAAATTTTCCAGCTGTTGTTCTTTGTTATCCATTATCCATGAATATTGATCAGTTCAACACCGAAACAGCGTTGATAATATTCGGCAACTGTCGGGTGTTCCATTTCATCGCAACGGTTGAGGAAGCTGTAACGGAATGATTTGTCACGATCACCGAAAATCGCCATGTTCTCTGCCCATGTAATCACAGTCCGCGGGGACATCAGGGTCGATAGATCACCATTGATAAATCCTTGTCGGGTGAGGGCTGCCATATTCACCATGGCTTCGGCTGTATCCTTATCAATGTCAGGAAACTTCGCATTGATAATGTCGCATTCCTTTTCAAACGGCAGATAGTTCAACTGCACCAGGATATTCCAACGGTCGAGCTGTGCCTGGTTGATTTGCTGAGTTCCATGATACAGACCTGTTGTATCCCCCAAGCCGATTGTGTTGGCGGTCGCAAACAAACGGAAAGCGGGGTGGGGGCGGATAATTTTGTTCTGATCCAATAACGTCAAGCGGCCTTCGGCTTCCAGAACACGCTGGATCACAAACATCACATCGGGACGCCCCGCATCATATTCATCGAACACGAGTGCGACCGGGTTTTGAATAGACCAGGGCAGCAAACCTTCCTGATATTCGGTCATCTGCTTCCCTTCTTTCAAAACAATCATGTCTTTGCCAAGAAGATCGATACGGGAGACATGAGAGTCGAGGTTGATGCGCACGCAAGGCCAGTTCAGCCGCGCAGCAACCTGTTCGATGTGCGATGACTTACCGGTACCGTGATAGCCTTGAATCATCACACGACGATTGTTCGCAAAACCTGCCAAAATCGCCATCGTAGTTTCGGCATCAAACTGATAATTACCGTCTATTTCAGGAACGTTCTGGTTTTCATCCGCATAGCCCGGAACTTTCCAATCCACATCAATACCGAATGTTTCGCGTACATCATAAAATGTATCGGGAATGGATGTGTATTTGCCTTCCTTGTTCACCACTTTTGTGATGTCAAAGGAGGCATTCATGGGTTCTTTATTCAGCTCTTTAAGATCCGCTTCAGCTTTTTTGGACATAGACTATTTCTTTGATTAAACGGTTTCAGGTTGCAGATGATCAAATTTCTCATAGGCAAGCTTTAGGATTGTATAAGCCATATTGATGGATTTGAGAAGCTCTTCCGCCTTCGGGTCATTCCGGTTCAGGTCGGGATGATATTTCTTCGCCAATTCCTTGTATCGTTTCTTGATGCCGTCCAAATCAATCGGTGGTTCCAATCCCATCAGCGCGAGTGCTTCAAATTCCGGCGTGCTGCGTTCACTTTCGGAATAATAACGGCTTTGCTGCTTGGGTTCGTCTTCGGTGAAGTTATAAGTGCTTTGCGCTTTACGATAGAGTTCTTCAGTTGAATGATCGCTGAATTTGCGAGTTGGACGATCCCAGGTGGCTGAACGGATAATGTGATCTTCAATCTCGGCCGCGCTCATGCCGTCAAAATAATCCCAGGCCTTGTTGTATTCCACAATGTGATCTGCGCAGAAATAATAGTATTCGTTCAGCGAACGGTCTTTCGGTGCGCGGTGAACACCTGCCAGACAGCAGCCCGGCATATCACATTGCTTGGCTTCGGCGGACGGTCCCTGATCAACAAATTCAGGGGATTGCGGTTTTAAATGTATTTTCGGCATAACCTTACTATTATGCGGGTTTGCGGGATATGTTACAAGTATTCTGGATGCTGCAAAGCCCAAGAAACAAAGGAAGAGAGATATGTCAGTCGCCGATACAATCAAGCAAAAACTCGAAATGGCATTTACGCCAAGCGAACTCAAAATCATCGATGACAGTGATAAACATATTGGCCACGCGGGGCATGACGGGCAGGGCGAAAGCCATTTCCGCGTGACAATCGTATCTGATTCCTTTGACGGCCTTTCCCGTGTGCAGCGGCAGCGCAAAGTTTTCGATATTTTGGCGGATGAAATGGCAGGCCGTGTGCACGCACTTTCGCTTAAGTGTTTGACCCTACAGGAAAAATAAATAGAAATGAATAATATACACCCAAGGGTTGCATTTATAATATGAATGCTATTATATGGTGTTGTGTTTATTTTAAGTTTTTAAGTGGGAATGACTATGAAAGATAATACAACCTCAAACGACTTTACGTCGAAAAGTTCACTCGTATCACGCAACATTACAATTTTTGGACGTCGTACTTCCGTTCGGCTGGAGCCTGAAATGTGGAAGGCATTAAAGGATATTGCTGGACGCGAAAATTGTTCAATCCATGATATCTGTTCACTCATTGATTATCGGAAGCGTGAGGGCACATCACTCACGGCCGCTATTCGTGTTTTTCTGATGTTGTATTTTAAGGCTGCGTCAACCGAAGACGGCCATCAAAAGGCAGGGCATGGTGACTTCGATAATATGAAGAGCAGGGCGGGCGTCATTTCTAAAATGAACATGATGAACGGAATTCAATCAAACGCTGAGCAATCGTCCCGTATGGTATCTTAGGCGCGGCCGATTTTCAGGTATTTTTCGGCGCGGTCTTTCTTGATTTGATCAGGCTTCCAAGGGGTAAGCTCGTTAAGCGCCTTTTCAACGTGATTGGCGACACGTTCAATCGTTCTCTTCTTCGCGCGGTGGGCGCCGCCAATAGGCTCCTTAATGATCGTGTCGATGATTTTGTGCTGATACAAATCTTCTGCTGTCAGCTTCAAAGCAGATGCCGCTTCCTTGGAGTGGTCTGCACTACGCCATAGAATGGACGCACAGCCTTCCGGCGAAATGACGGAATAAATGGAATGCTCCAACATCAAGACGCGGTCTGCTGTTGCAATCGCAATCGCGCCACCGGATCCACCTTCGCCTACAATCACGGATATGATAGGCACACCGACGCTCAGGCAGGTTTCAATAGATTTTGCGATGGCTTCTGCTTGTCCACGCTCTTCTGCACCCATACCAGGGTAAGCACCGGCCGTATCGACTAACGTCACAATAGGAATTTGGAAATGATCCGCCATTTTCATTAGGCGCTGCGCCTTGCGGTATCCTTCCGGTCTGGCCATACCAAAATTGTGATGAATACGGCTTTCCGTATCGCTCCCGCGCTCCTGACCCATAATCACAACACTTTGCCCACGGAAACGTCCGATACCGCCGGGCAGGGCATGATCTTCGGCAAAATTACGGTCACCGGCCAGCGGTGTATAATCCTCAATCATGTGCTCGATGTAATCGCCGAAATGCGGGCGGTCCTGATGGCGTGCGACTTGAACTTTTTGCGCAGGTGTCAGCTTGCCGTAAGTCTGATTGAGTAAGCGCTCAACCTTGTTCTGCATCCGCGTAATTTCGTCTGCAATATTCAGCGATGAATCACCTTCGGCATTGCGTAGCTCCGCAATTTTACCTTCCAGCTCCAAAATCGGTTTTTCAAACTCTAACTGACTCATATGACCCTTATCCTAGAGAATTGTGCGGTAATAACAAATCAGGCAGGACGACGCAAGATATCGTTCTGCCTGATAATGTGAATAACTTTACTTAAAAAGCCCGAGCTTACTCTGCCGCTTTGGACAGCGGGTGCTTCTCTTCGACTGTGTCCTTCAGTTTATCACTAACAATGTGTGTATAAATCTGAGTTGTCGCAATATCGGCATGCCCCAGCATTTTCTGAACGCTGCGCAAGTCGGCACCGCGGCTCAGCAAGTGTGTCGCGAAAGCGTGACGCAGGATGTGCGGGCTGACTTTGTCTTCGTCAATTTCCGCAACACGTGCCAGATCTTTCAGCAACTGTGCGAAACGCTGACGTGTCAGGTGTCCGCTTTGTGATGTACGGGATGGGAAAACCCACTGAGCTTGTGTTCCCTTATCATCAGAGGCGATAAACTGCTGACGCACGGCCAGATAGTCCTTGATTGCTTTCTGGGCTGGCTCTGACAATGGAACCATGCGCTCACGGCCACCTTTGCCTTCAACCATCATAAACTCTGTTTCTTCACCAATCGCTGACATTGGTAAACCAACAAGCTCGGATACACGCAGTCCAGTTGCGTATAGCATTTCGAGCAAGCAAACCAGACGGATGCTGTCTGCACCACCACCGGCCGCGGCTGATTTGATCAATTGTGCGACTTCTGCTTCTGAGAGTGTTTTCGGCAATGTACGACCCTGTTTCGGGCTTTCGATTGTTGATGTTGGATCATCTTCACGCTTGTTCTCGGACACCATGAAACGGTAGAACTGACGCAAGGCAGATAAACGACGTGCCACAGTGCGTACTGCGATCTGTGACTTATTTTTACCTTTAACGTGTGTTTTGTTGCTTAAATGCTCCAAATACGCCTTCAAATCGGCTGTATTGGCTTTATTAATGTCTGAGTTGCGTTCTGCACGCAAATACAAGCTCACATCTGCAAGATCACGCCAGTAAGCATGGCGCGTGTTCAATGCCGCACCGCGCTCGGATGTCAACATATCAAGAAACGCATCCACTGAAGGGTGCAAATCGGGTTTTGGCATTGCTGGACGACCTGGACGTGCCATAGTTTAATTCTCCTTATTATTTTTGTTTCCTACCTGCATGAATGCCCGAGTAGGGCTCCCACACAGAATTTAGTAACACTCTTTATTTAGTAGCTCTTACGTAGAGTAAGTGACCTGTAACATAAAGCTGAATATGACTTCACATAATTTTAAGCCAGTGTCAAGCGAAATGTTTTTCATAAACATGGTTGTGGATTATCGTTAATAAATTTGTTCTTGTCAAGACTTCTAAGAGTTTTAATGACTTGTGTGAATTTCCTCATATAGAGGGCATATAGCCAACTTTTTAAGTTATCCACATTATGACGAATAAAAAGCATCCGCTTCAATGAATGGCGTAAACATAACGCAGTGAATTCGGGAAAGCAATTGATTATGAACAAAACTTACTGCATAAATTTTGCGATGACTTCAGATATAGTACAATTGCAGCAAAATCTTAACAAACCGGTCGTTTTTGTCGGGCTTATGGGCGCCGGTAAAACCGAAATGGGACAGGCTTTTGCGAAAATAATGGGCTGGAAATGTGTTGATTCCGACGATGTGATTATCGAACGCGCCGGTATGAGCATACCCGAAATTTTCGAAAAATACGGCGAACCACATTTCCGTGAACTGGAACGACAAGTCGTGGCTGACTTATTGGCGCAGGAGAAAACGGTTATTTCTCTGGGCGGCGGCGCTGTTATGCAGGTTCAAACGGCTGCATTGGTGTGGGAAAAATCCACGTCTATTTGGTTGAATGCCGATCTGGCAACGCTTCTTGATAGAACATCAAGGGATGACAACAGGCCATTGCTTAGAGACGGAGATCCGCGTGAGATTTTGTCTGAATTGCTTGAAAAGCGTTCGCCTGTCTACTCTAAAGCGTCTATAACAGTGGATAGCAACGGATCACAAGACGTTGTTCTGAACAATATTATTCAGGGACTGAAAGCCCACTTGAAACTATGACCGACCACAAAATCTTAACAGTCGACTTGGGAGAGCGCTCTTATCCAATCCATATTGGTGCGGGCCTTCTGGACACAATCGCCGATCTGATCCCCATGGATTTATCGGGGCGCAGTGTTTTTATTCTGACGGATGAAAATGTGCTTATGCCCCATGCACAGAAAGTGTCCGAGGCACTGAAACCTATTGCTGCACGTGTTGAAACCAAAACCGTTTTACCGGGGGAGCGCAGTAAATCTTACGACACACTTCAGGATGTTTTGAACTGGTTACTGGATCACAAAGTCGATAGATCATCTGTGTTGATTGCGGTTGGTGGCGGCGTCATCGGTGATCTGGGTGGCTTTGCCGCATCCATCGTGATGCGCGGAATTCCATATGTTCAGGTGCCGACAACTTTACTGTCTATGGTGGATAGCTCAGTCGGCGGCAAGACAGGCATTAACAGTGCGCAGGGAAAAAATCTGATTGGAGCGTTTTATCAGCCTGTTGCCGTGATCGCGGATACTGGAACGTTAGAGACTTTGTCGGATCGTGAAATGAAGGCTGGCTATGCCGAGGTTGTGAAATACGGTTTGATCAACAATCCTGAATTTTTTGCATGGCTCGAAGACAATGGCGCAGATGTTCTCTCCCTCAAGCCTGACGCTTTAACGTATACAATCGCAACGTCTTGTCAGGCGAAGGCAGATATTGTCGCCGCCGATGAAACTGAAAACAACGTGCGTGCGCTACTTAATCTGGGACATACGTTTGGCCATGCTCTGGAAGCCGAAGGCGGTTACGATGGAACAATTTTGCATGGCGAAGCTGTCTCTATCGGCATGGTGATGGCACATAATTTGAGCGCCCGTATGGGGTTATGCAGTGATGACGATGTTCAAAAGGTGCGCAATCATTTAAGTGCGCACAATCTTCCAACACACAGCCCCATTCAAACCAATGCGGATACATTGATGAACAATATGATGAGCGATAAGAAAATGCGCAGTGGCAAATTAACTTTCGTTTTAACAAAGGGCATCGGTCAGGCCTTTTTGAATGACAACGTCGATATGGCGGATGTGAAAGCGGTTCTGGAGGAGGAGCTAAAACGATGACACTGGGAATAGGAATTTCTATTGGCGCGATTGTTGTTCTGTTGTTTCTGTCCGGTTTCTTTTCCGGTTCAGAAACGGCCCTGACCGCAGCCTCTAAAGGGCGTCTGCACAGCTGGGAAAAAGAAGGCAATAAAAACGCAGCCCTCGTGAACCGCATCCGTGAAACAAAAGACCGCATGATCGGCGCGCTCCTTTTGGGGAACAATCTCGTTAATATTCTGGCTTCTGCTCTGGCGACGAGTGTTTTAATTAAATTGTTCGGTGAAGCAGGGGTGGTCTACGCGACGCTAGTGATGACTATGCTGGTTTTGATCTTTGCTGAAGTGCTGCCCAAAACTTTTGCACTTCACAATGCCGATAAAATGTCGGTTTTTATTGCGCCGATCATCAATGTTGTTGTGCTCGTCTTTTCGCCCATTACCGAAATCGTCACCAAAATCGTGCGCGGTGTCCTCAAACTTTTAGGCGCCGATGTCTCTATGGTATCCGCCGGATCGCATGTTGAGGTCTTGCGCGGTGTGATTGATATGCATGAAGGCGCGGATCAGGAAGTCCATGATCAGCGCGCTATGTTGCGTTCCATTCTCGATCTGGCGGAGGTGGATGTTGAAGAAGTCATGATCCACCGTCAAAAGGTTGAAATGCTGGATGCGTCAAAGCCGGTTGAGGAGCTGATCGACGATGCTCTTAAAAGCCCTTATACGCGTTTGCCCGTCATGCGGGAAAATTCCGATAACATTATCGGTATATTGCATGTGAAGGCTCTCTTGCGCGCGATGAAAGAAGCTGAAGACAGCAATGCAGAGATTGATATCGAAGGGCTGGCGTCTGAACCATGGTTCGTACCTGAAACCACTACGCTTTATGATCAGCTACAGGCATTCCGCGCGCGGCGTGAGCATTTTGCCGTTGTGGTGGATGAATATGGCTCCTTCATGGGGGTTGTGACCCTCGAAGATATTTTAGAAGAAATCGTGGGTGACATCGCCGATGAACATGATATTGCGGTGGCCGGTGTGCGCTGGCAGCCGGGCGGCAGCTATCTGGTAGAAGGCACAGTGACCATTCGCGATCTGAACCGTGAATTTGAATGGGATTTGCCAGATGATGAGGATTACTCAACGGCGGCAGGGCTTGTTTTACACGAAGCCAAGACGATCCCCGAAGTCGGACAAACCTTTATGTTCTATGATTTCCGCTTCGATATCGTGAAACGCGATCGTAACCAGCTCACGGCTATCAAAATCACCCCACCGAAAGCCGCTTAAACAACTTTCCCATGACAATGTTTGAACTTTTTGCCGGACCCGCATGGGCAGGGAGCGTTACGTCCGACATTGCCGGCCCATGTGCTGGGATCATTCGGATCAAAGGCGTTGCGAATGGGTGCAAAGGATGGTGTCTGACGCTTTGTCGGCTGTTCCTGTAACTGTTGTTGGCTAAGCTCACCTGTTCCCATAAGTGATGGGTCTTGGCGCGTTTCCATGCCTTGAGCTTGCGCTTCATCATATTCGGCTTGCTTTTGAATAGCCTGAACAATTCTCGGATCGGCTTCGACTTCCACCAGTGACAATGTTTGCGTCACGGTTTCACGAATGGAATTCAGCATACCTTCAAACATTGAAAACGCTTCGGTTTTATATTCGTTCAACGGATCGCGTTGTCCGAAGGCACGCAGATTAATTCCCTGGCGCAAGTGGTCGAGGTTCAGCAAATGCTCTTTCCACTGCGCATCCAGAATTTGCAGCGTGAAGTTTTTCTCAAGCTGTCTAAAGATTTTCGGACTGGCGGTTTTGACCTTCGCTTCCATCTTTTTATCGGATGCTTCGATAATGCGTTCTTCCATTTCCGCTTCGCCAATACCTTCTTCGGCGGCCCAGTCGTGAACGGGTAGGTCGAGAGCGAGCAAACGCTGGCATTCGCTTTTCATCGTATCCAGATCCCATTGCTCTGCATAACTGCCGCGCGGAATACAGTTTTCAACGATATCGATGATGGTGTCATGGCGCATTTCATCAACCAGTTCATCCAGTTCTTCATCGGCTTCCATCACATCGCGGCGCTGATCGTAAATCACTTTGCGCTGGTCATTCATCACGTTATCAAACTTCAAAAGGTTCTTACGCACTTCAAAGTTTTGCTGTTCCACACGTGCCTGTGCCCGCTCTAATGCTTTGGATAGCCAAGGGTGGGTGAGGGCTTCGCCTTCCTTTAATCCGATCTGACTTTGAAGCAGAGCTTGCATTTTGTCGGCGGCGAAAATCCGCATCAAATCATCTTCAACGGATAGGAAGAAAACTGTGTGACCCGGGTCACCCTGACGCCCCGAACGACCGCGCAGCTGATTATCAATGCGGCGTGATTCATGGCGTTCTGTTCCGATCACCATCAAGCCGCCTGCTTCTTTCACAATTTCCGCATCTTTCGCGATTTCGGATTCAATTTTTTCAATCGCCTTTTTATCTTTTACTGGATCGGCATCTTCACCAATTTCATCGGCAATGCGCATCTCCACATTACCACCGAGTTTAATGTCTGTTCCGCGACCCGCCATGTTGGTCGCGATTGTCACGGCACCGGGGCGTCCGGCCTGAGCAATGATTTGCGATTCTTGTTCATGGTGACGCGCGTTCAAAACATTGTGTTTGATTTTTGCTTTTTTCAGCGCAGCAGACAGTTTTTCCGATTTTTCGATAGAGACAGTTCCAACCAGAACAGGTTGCTCGCGATCATTACATTTCTCGATCAATCTGATAATTGCGTTATCTTTGTCATCCAGCGATTTGTAAATTTTGTCATCATCATCAATACGTGTGACTGGCACGTTGGTCGGGATTTCAACCACACCCAGATTATAAATCTCGGCAAATTCTTCTGCTTCTGTCATTGCCGTACCGGTCATACCCGCCAGTTTCGGGTACAGGCGGAAGTAATTCTGAAATGTAATGGATGCCAGTGTTTGGTTTTCGTTTTGAATCTCCACGCGCTCTTTGGCTTCCAAGGCCTGGTGCAATCCATCTGAAAAACGGCGGCCTTCCATCATGCGACCTGTGAATTCGTCAATAATGATCACTTTGCCGTCTTTAACGATGTAATCGGTATCGCGTGCAAACAATTTGTGCGCACGCAAAGCCTGGTTCACATGGTGGATCAGGTTGATATTTTGGGGATCGTATAAGTCACCTTCGCTCAAAATAGCTTTTTCCTTCAAAAGCTCTTCGACATGTTCGTTTCCTTCATCAGTGAAGGTCACAGTGCGCATTTTTTCGTCTTTTTCGAAATCATCCTCATTCAGATCGGGAATGATCGTATTTACGCGATTATAAAGCTCTGTTTCACTCTCGGAAGGACCGGAGATAATGAGCGGTGTCCGTGCCTCATCAATCAGAATGGAGTCCACCTCATCGACAATCGCGAAATTAAACTCCCGCTGCACCATGGCATCCAAACGGAATTTCATGTTATCGCGCAGATAATCAAAACCGAACTCATTGTTCGTGCCGTATGTGATGTCACAGGCATAGGCTTTCTGACGTTCTGGATGCGGAAGGTCATTGTAAATACATCCGACACTCATACCCAAAAATTCAAATACGGCTCCCATCCATGACGCATCACGTTGCGCCAGATAATCGTTCACGGTCACGATATGCACACCTTTACCAGATAGTGCATTCAGATAAGCAGGCAAAACAGCGACAAGCGTTTTACCTTCACCGGTTTTCATCTCTGCGATTTTACAATCATTCAGAGTCATACCCCCGACCAGCTGCACATCGAACGGGCGTAAGCCAAGTGTCCGTTTTGAGGCTTCACGGACAACCGCAAACGCATCGTGCAACAAATCATCCAAATCTTCACCATTATCCAGACGCCCGCGCAGTACATCGGTTTGAGACTTTAACTCATCATCGCTCATAGCCTCGTATTTGGGCTCAAGCACATTGATAGGCTCTACATGCTTGTAAAGCTGTTTGAGCTGTCGCTCATTGCTGGTGCCAAAGATTTTTGTCGCAAAATTTAACATCTATATTCTTTCTAAACCCCTCTCATATAAGGGGCTGAAACGGTGCGGTCAAACATTTCAGTTGCACGGACGCTCAAGCTATGCACAATGTGCTGAATTACAAGATATCTGTTACATCTGAAAGGAAGATTTTAAATGTCTGAACAATCTGCATCTAAAGGGAAAACCATAGGGATTCTAGTGGCTGCAATCGTTGCTGTGGCTGCCGTTGCAGGAATCGGCTACTCGCAATTCTCTGGCTCATCGGATACGCCAGCTGCAAGCGGCAGTGGTGATATTCAGGCGACAATTCAAGATGGCACGCAAACTGCTAGCGCTAGTGGGACTGAAGAATTGGCTGAAGGTGATCAGATCGTGGCAACTGTTGATGGAGAAAGCATCAAGACAAGCGACGTTTTACGTTTTATGCAAAGCCAGAACATCAATATGGCCCAGCAGAACTTTGAAGATGTTTACCCATTAGCTCTGGAACAAGTCATTCGTGGTCAAATTGTGATCAATCAATCCAGAGGCGCGAACCTTGAGAACGACCCTGAAATTTTGAAGCAGCTAGAGGGCGCCAAGAAGCACATTATCAATACAGTGTTTTTGCAGCGTGAAGTAGACACTCAAATTACAGCTGATGTGTTACAAAAAGCTTATAATGATCACATCAGCAAAATTCCTGACGTCGAAGAGCGTCGTGCACGTCACATCTTGCTGGACAGCGAAGATAAAGCCAAAGAAGTCATTACAAAGCTGAATGACGGCGCCGATTTTGCACAAACTGCCAAAGAAAATTCAGTCGGCCCAACGGGTCCGAATGGTGGTGATCTCGGATATTTCACAAAGGATCAAATGGTCCCGAGCTTTGCCGAAGCAGCTTTTTCCATGAGCTCCGGCGATGTATCATCTGAACCTGTGAAAAGCGAGTTTGGTTATCACGTGATTAAAATCGAAGATGCACGTACAAAGCCAAAACCAAGTTTTGAAGAGATGGAAAACTTCCTGATGGTTCAAATGCGTCAAGATATCCTCAATGACTTGATTGACGGCTGGCAGAAAGATGCCAAAATCGAGAAATTCGAACTGGAAACCTCTCAACCTGAACCAGCAGCCGGTGAAGAAGTTCCAGCAGCAGAGGAGAGCAACTAAGCACTCATGAGCTGTTTAGAAGCGTTACAACAACCACGAGCCGAAACGCCATCTGGCCTTCGGCTCGTTTTGGTTTCAGCTGCCGCTCTGGTTGATGCAGATGGTCGTGTTCTCATTGCACAACGTCCCGAAGGAAAAGCCATGGCCGGGCTTTGGGAATTTCCCGGCGGTAAAGTGAAGGAAGGTGAAAGTCCTGAATTCGCACTTGTGCGTGAGCTTCATGAAGAACTAGGTATTGAATCGCGTGAAACATGCTTATCACCGATTGCTTTTGCATCACATGCCTATGAAGACTTTCATTTATTGATGCCGCTTTATGCCTTGCGCATGTGGGAAGGTGAACCGCAATCTAGAGAAGGACAAGCGCTCAAATGGGTGCACCCGAAAGAACTCTATAATATTCCGATGCCCGAAGCCGATATTCCGCTGATTTCGCAATTACTAGACAGGTTGTAAGTCATGCGTTTAACGGTCAGTGATCTGAAAACTTTTTATTCCGAAGTGCGTGGCCGCGTCGTTCGCAATATCATTCGTACGCATATCCGCGCTTTGTGGCCGGATTGTGAAGGATTACGCATGATGGGTTTTGGTTATGCATCAACTTACTTAAAACCCTATAAGGATGAAGCGGAACGTATGGTCGCCGTTATGCCGCGCGCTATGGGGGTACATTACTGGCCACGCGGTGAAAAAAACCTTGCCTGTTTGAGCGAAGAAAACGATCTGCCGTTCGAAACCAATTCTATAGATCGCATTATCGTTATTCATTCCCTCGAGGTCTGTGACAACATTGATGAAACCTATGCGGAACTATGGCGTGTGCTCAAAAGCACAGGACGTATGATTGTGATTGTGCCGAACCGTTTGGGTTTCTGGACTCGGGCGGACTGGACACCGTTTGGTCACGGAACACCATACTCGGCAACACAGGTGCGCCGTTTACTCACCGATCATCAATTCGTGCATGAGCGCACGCGTAAGATTTTATACGTTCCACCATTCCGCTCGCAATTGTTCATTCGCTCTGCACAATTCTTCGAAGCCATGGGACAATATATCTGCTCGGCTCTGTGTGGTTTGCACATGATTGAGGTCTCTAAACAGATTTATGCTGAAAAAGGGCAGGGACTAAAACAAAAAGCCAAAATCCCGATCCCGAAAATCTTGCCCGAACCCGCCGTGAATCGAAATAAAATGACAAAAGAATAGGCGCTTCCTTTACTTTCAGTGCCAATCCCAGTAATCAAATACCATGTCCCAGAACGCGAACAAGAACTCCTATAGCTCCAAAAACCTCGATGATATACGCAAACGGATTGATACGCTGGATAACAGCATTCATGACATGTTGATGGAACGTGCCGAGCTTGTTTTGAAAATCGGTGCTGAAAAACGCAAAAACAACATTCAAATCGTACAACCGGCGCGTGAAGCGCGCATGATCCGTCGGCTTTTATCCCGCCATAAAGGTGTGTTGCCCGAAATGGCTGTCGTGCGTATATGGCGTGAACTGGTTGGGGCAGTTTCACTTTTGCAAACAGGCTTGAAGGTCGCTGTGGCCGTAGAAGACGAAGAACATCACTTATGGGACTTGGCAAAAGATTATTTTGGAAGTTGTCTGCCGTTTCAAAAGTCGGGAAGCACGCTCTCTGCAATTGCTGCTGTAAGGGATGGGCGCGCGACTTTTGCTGTTGTGCCGTGGCCATGTGATAGCGAAGATCACCCTTGGTGGGAACAGTTGCGCGAAGATGGACATAAAGGCCCGATGCGCATTAGCATCCGATTGCCGCACGGCGATGACCCTGAAAAAATCAATCCGGATCACAAGGGCTTGGTGGTCTCGCAAACAGGGTTTGACTCATCCGATGATGACCGCTCTTTCCTGCTGGTTGAATGCGATTCAACGCTCAGCCGCGGCAAAGTCATCGAACTCGCCAAAGAGGCAGGCTTTGAAACCAGAAGCATCTTTACCAAACGTATGGCGCTCGAATTCGAACCCAGCCTGCATTTCATGGAAGTGGATGGCTATGTTGATGATGAAAATGCCCAAACTCACGAATTTCAGGGGCTTTTAGGTACGGAAGCCAAGGTGAGCGCCGTTGGCGGCTATCCTGTGCCGCCTGTCTATTCCAAGACCATTGAGGCGCAAGACGATCCGATTCCCGCCAAGGCATCTTAATCCAAACCATTTAATACTGGACAAAACGGCCTGAAATCGCCTAAACACGTTCCTATGATCTTGGCACGCAACCCATATGCCCTGTATGGCTCAGCTTACTATCCCTGCTAGGGATAAATTTTTTCGCGCGCATTCTCACAATACCTGTTATTAATATTTTACCTGAAGAAAAGGGCATAACCCCATGTTTAAACAAATTTCTATAATCGGCTTTGGCTTGATCGGATCGTCGCTTGCCAGAGCCATCAAACAGCACAATCTGTGCGACAAACTCATTTGCGTGGATCCATCCGAAGAGGTCGGTATCACGGTCAAAGTCCATATGCTGGCTGATGAAGTCACAACGGATGCAGCCAAAGGTGTGAAGGGCAGTGATCTGGTTATTCTTGCCATGCCGGTCGGTGCTGTCCGTGATGTGGCAAAGGCTATCGCACCACATCTTGATGACAATGCAATCGTTACAGATGTTGGCTCTGTCAAAACTCAAGTCTCAAAAGCTCTGAAAGAAGAACTTTCTGATAAAATTCATGTCGTTCCCGGACACCCCATTGCGGGTACCGAAAATTCGGGGCCTGAGTCAGGCTTTGCGGAATTGTTCATTGATCGCTGGTGCATTCTAACCCCAACCGAAGACACAGATGTGCGCGCTGTCGAAAAAGTCACCAAGCTTTGGGAAGCTTGCGGTTCACAAATCGAAATCATGGAACCCGATCACCATGATCTGGTTTTGGGAATTACATCTCACTTACCGCACTTGATTGCCTACACAATCGTAGGCACGGCCACGGATCTTGAAGATGATATCAAAGGAGAAGTCATCAAATTCTCTGCCGGTGGTTTTC
>JBCCLQ010000006.1:0-21570 GCA_039026795.1 Pseudomonadota bacterium | reverse complement strand
CCGGAATAAGAATATGGGAGACGCGCTGGGTATTGAATTCACCGAAGTCGGTGAAGATTTTTTAAGCGGTTCTATGCCTGTTGATCACCGTACAACGCAGCCCTTCGGGATTTTACATGGCGGTGCATCTTGTGTTTTGGCAGAAACTTTGGGCAGTGTCGCGGCATGGATGTGTATTGATCCATCCAAAAGTTTTACAGTTGGGCTGGATATCAATGCCAATCATATTCGCTCTAAAACCGAAGGCCATGTCATTGGTATGGCAAAACCATTACATATCGGCCGTACAACACATGTTTGGGAAATCAATATTGTCGATGAAGAGGGTAAGCGCGTTTGTATTTCGCGTTTGACTGTTTTGGTAAAGGATAAGGCGTCATGAAAATAGGTGTTGCTGGCGCCAATGGACGTGTTGGACAAATTTTAGTACAAACAATTTCCGATAGCAAAGAGATGGAGTTTGCCGGCGGTTTTGATCGTGGTGATGATCCGAAGCCAGTCTTTAAAGCGGCCGATGTTGTGATTGATTTTTCAGTGCCGGAAAGTACGGTGATGAATGCCAAAATGGCAGCGGACACCGGAACAGCCTTAATTGCTTGCACAACGGGTTTAACGGCGGACGATGAAAAGATTTTGGAAGAAGCAGCGCAGAGAACTGTGATTGTCTATGCATCCAATACGTCACTAGCTGTGAATGTCTTGTTTGCACTGGTTGAGAAAGCGGCGGCGTATCTGCCCGATTATGATATCGAGATTATTGAAGCGCATCACAACAAGAAAGTTGATGCACCATCCGGAACGGCGTTGACGCTCGGAAAAACAGCTGCTGCCGCACGTGATAAGAATTTTGACGATGTTGCAGTGTTGTCACGCGAAGGAATTGTTGGTGCCCGTAAAGAAGGTGAAATTGGGTTTTCAACAGTGCGTGGCGGCGATGCAGTGGGCGAACATAGCGTGGTTTTTTTTGGCGAAGGCGAGCGTATTGAAATTAAGCAACAAGCCACAAACCGCGCGTTATACGCTCAAGGTGCTATCCGCGCTGCCCTTTGGACCAAAGGCCAATCATGCGGCTTGTACACTATGCGCGACGTTCTCGGCCTCTAATTTTAGAAGATTTTCTTTCACACCAACGCCCCATCCGTAATTACCCAGTGCGCCGGTGGATTGAACCACGCGATGGCAAGGGATAAGAAGCGATATTGGGTTTTCGCCGACTGCTGAGCCGACAGCACGAGAAGCTTTCGGTTTTTGGATAGCGTTTGCAACATCGCCATACGTGCAGGTTGTACCCTTCGGAATATCCAACAGAGCGTTCCAGACAGATTTTTGAAACTCCGTGCCGTGAATATCCATTGTAATATCGGATATATCGTCATTGTCCCAAGCATCCATAATGGCATCCATAATGGGTTTGGTTTTGGCATCGTCTTGAACGAAGTCGGCTTTCGGGAAATGCTCTTTCATGCGGTTCAGACCATTGCCTTTATAGCCTTCGGTCATCCAGCCAAGCCAGCATAAGCCTACCTCAGATCGGCCGATAACGATCTGCCCGATGCGCGTATCAAAAATTCCATATGTGATTATGTTCTGCATTTGTTTACATGTTGACGCAAAGCATTGGCGAGATCAAGTCTTTCCTGTGGGCTCAAGAAACCACCGATGACAACGCCTTTACCGTGGGATGTGATGGTGAGTTCGCTCTCATGTTTCGGCGGATCGTCCATTGTGATTCGAACCCAGGTAGGGTTAAAGGTCCAGCGACGGTAAGGCCGATTGCGGGTGTGGTCCTCGATAATGAGTTCTTTTTCGGTCAATGTGACGGTTTCGTAGTCATGCGCGCTTAAATAGCTTGCACGAAAAGCCAGCCAGATAATGAGCACTTCCAACCCCATAAATCCAACAACCGGCCATGCGCCACGGCTGTAGAAATACAGACTGATCACAATATTGAGTGTGAGCAAGATTCCCATGAAAATCATAAAACCCTTACGATTCAAGGAACGATGAGGGTAAAGCGTTGCATGAAAGATCACATCATCGGCTTGTTTTTCATCCAGACCTTGATTTTCACCTTCAATCACGCCAGCTTTTGTATGGGTTTTTTCAGTACTCATGATAATAAGATGGCATGAACAAGCAAAAAGTCACGGAATTCTTTACGCGTTTGCGAAGCTTAAACCCTGAACCTAAGGGGGAGTTGGAGCATAAGGATCCCTATACATTGTTAGTGGCGGTAGTGCTGTCTGCACAGGCAACAGATGCTGGCGTCAATAAAGCAACACCGGGATTGTTTGCACTGGCTGATACGCCGAAAAAAATGGCTACGCTGAGTGTTGAGCAAATACAAGACAAGATCAAAACAATCGGGCTTTACAAAGCCAAAGCCAAAAATGTGAAAAAGCTATCTGAGATGCTAGTGGCTGAACATAACGGTGAAGTGCCGGAAGATCTGGATGCACTGGTGAAATTGCCCGGAGTTGGACGTAAGACAGCGAATGTGGTTTTGAATATGGCATTCGGACATCATACTATGGCGGTCGATACACATGTGTTTCGGGTCGGAAATCGTACAGGTTTGGCGAAGGCTAAAACGGTTGAGGAAACCGAGCGAAAGATGGTCAAAAAAATACCGGATGAGTTCATGTTGCATGCCCATCACTGGTTGATCTTGCACGGACGGTATGTATGCAAGGCGCGCAAACCCGATTGCCCGAATTGCGTTGTATCCGACCTTTGCAGTTTCAAACAAAAGACGGTATAAACCTTTAAAATTATTCAAAAAAGGACATTTATTTATGACACGCCCATCCGGCAGAGACGCAAACGCTATGCGCGAAGTGCAATTGATTACAGGTTATTCCAAGCACGCCGAAGGATCGTGTTTGGCCAAGTTTGGGGATACGCATGTTTTATGTACGGCCAGTGTGGAAGATAAAGTTCCTGGATGGATACGTGGAACAGGTAAGGGTTGGGTCACAGCAGAATATGGCATGTTGCCACGTTCAACAGGATCACGTATGGATCGGGAAGCGGCGAGGGGCAAACAGTCCGGCCGGACTCAAGAAATTCAACGTCTGATTGGGCGCGCTTTACGCGCCGTTATCGATATGGACGCTTTGGGTGAACGACAAATCAAAATTGATTGTGATGTTATTCAGGCCGATGGCGGCACACGTACGGCAAGCGTGACAGGTGGATATGTTGCACTACATGCTGCTATTCAATATTTGATGGATATTAAAGCGCTGGATAAGAACCCGCTACAAGATACAATTTCAGCTATTTCATGCGGTATTCACAATGGTACGCCTGTGCTGGATTTGGATTACGCCGAGGATAGTGAAGCGGAGACGGATGCTAATTTTGTGATCACAGGTAAAGGCGGCATTGTTGAAATTCAGGGTACTGCAGAAAAAGACCCGTTTAGTGAAGCGGAATTTCAAACCTTACTTGACCTCGCCAAAAAGGGCTGTGGTGAATTGATGGATGCACAGAAAAAGGTGCTCGGAGTTTAAATCATGGCTTTGTTCAATGCGGTTCTGTTGCCTGCAGTCGATTTTCGGGATCGTATTGTTGATTATGCGCAGGAGCATTACGCAGAAATCAGTGAGGGATTTTGTCTGTCACCAACTGTGTACCCGCATATTACGCTCTGTCAGTTTGAAATGGATGACCAACCGATGATTTTTATTGATGGTTTGTTCAATCCTGTTTTTGAAACAGAGAAGGTACGTAATGGCGCGGGTATCCATGAAGGTTATCAGTGGATTGAGTGGACAGTCAAAAAAGAGGACTGGTTGAGTGAATTGCAGGAAACTGTTCATGGTGCTTTGACACAGGAAAATGCGTTAGTGACGACTGCCAAAGGCGAAGAGTATCAGCCACACATGACGTTTTGCCGTTTGCCCAAAAAAGATGCGAATTCAGTTGACTTGCCAGTCATTGAGCAATCCAATAAGCCTTGGATATTTACAATCGGATCATCAGATAGAAACGGGCAGTTTATAGGATGAAAACACTACTCATAGCGACGCATAATCAGGGTAAAGTAGACGAGTTTCAGGAGATGCTGGCGCCCTTGGGGATTGAACTGAAATCTGCGGCTGATTTTGATTTGCCGGAACCCGAAGAAACGGGCACAACGTTTACGGATAATGCGCTTTTGAAAGCAAAAGCGGGTTGTGATGCAACGGGGTTGCCGACGCTTGCAGATGATAGTGGGTTTTGTGTGAAGGCATTGAATGGCGAACCAGGCATTTATTCTGCGCGTTGGGCGATGACCGATCAGGGGCGTGATTTTAACGTGGCTATGGAAGCCGTGAATGAAAAGATGGGTGATGCAGCGGATCGTTCAGCTTATTTCATTGCTGTTCTGGCACTTGTTTATCCCGATGGATGGGAAGAGATTTTTGAAGGCCGTATTGAAGGGCAAGCGATTTGGCCACCACGTGGGGATAGAGGCTTTGGTTATGATCCAATGTTTGTTCCTGATGGGTATGAAGCGACATTTGGTGAAATGGAGAGTGATGCGAAGCATAAAATCTCCCACCGTGCTTTGGCGGTTCAACAATTTGTCGGCTATCTAAAAATGAAGGCCGCATGATTGAGCTTTTCGGTGTTTATGTTCATTGGCCGTTTTGTGCATCCAAATGCCCATATTGTGATTTTAATTCCCATGTTGTTGAAACAGTTGATCATCAGGCGTGGCGCGATGCTTATGCGCGCGAAATTAAATATTATGCGGGACTTTTAAAAGGACAAACAGTCACATCTATCTTCTTAGGGGGCGGAACGCCGTCATTGATGCAACCCGACACCGTTCAGCATGTGATTGATACGATAGCAGAACATTGGGGTGTGTCACCTGATATTGAAATCACGTTAGAAGCCAATCCAACATCCGTAGAAGCAGAGAAATTCAGAGCCTTTCGCAGTGCCGGTGTGAACCGTGTATCGCTGGGGGTTCAATCCTTGAATGATGAAGATTTAAAGTTTCTGGGGCGTCAGCATTCTGCAATTGAAGCCATTGAAGCGATTAAAATTGCGCAAAAAACTTTTGATCGATATTCGTTTGATTTGATCTATGCGAGTCCTGATCAAAGCGTTGAGTGTTGGCAAAGAGAATTACAAGAAGCACTTCAATATGCAGATGGGCACATGTCGTTATACCAACTGACGATAGAGCCCTGGACGGCGTTTCATACGATGTATCAACGCAAAGAATTTGAAGTGCCAGATCAAGATGAAGGCGGCGCGCTGTATGAAGTCACGCAACAGGTGATGGAGGCTGCAGGTTTGTCGGCTTATGAAGTCTCTAATCATGCAAAAGCAGGGCAGGAGTCGATCCATAACATGACCTATTGGCGTTATGCGGATTATGTCGGGATAGGTCCAGGCGCGCATGGTCGTATAATTTTTGATGGGCATAAGCAAGCGACACGTGCGCATCGTGCGCCAGATGTTTGGCTCGAGCGTGTCCAAGAACAAGGATACGGCGCACATCCATTTGAAGAGATTAACGATGATCAATATTTTGAAGAATATTTGATGATGGGTTTGCGTTTGCGTGAAGGCGTCAATATCGAACGCTATGATAACCGTTTTGATCATGAAAAAATCAGAGCTTTGGAAAATGAAGGGCTTTTGATGTTCAAAAATAAAACGCTGCACCCAACGATAAAAGGATTGCAGCGTTTAAATGGTATTTTGAATTATCTTTTGTGAGTTACTGGCCAGCCCCTTGTAAGGCATCAATAGAGGTGCTGTTGATCATGACTTGTCCTTGCTCATCCAGCGTAATACGGAACTTCGATACTGTTTTCCCGTTTTCGTCTTTTTCCTGTTCTGCTGTTCCACGTAGTAAAACCACCGCCGGAAAGATTTGTGCCAGATTACTTTTTTCCGAACTGTTTTTATCTGCCAGTGCTGCTGCCTGCGCAGCGTTCAGTAATTCATCCAAACCATAAATCTCTGCATTCACAAATCCTGATGCGCCGATCTTGGAAGCAGAATCTGCAGTTACTTTTCCAGACGCTTTCATTTGTGCTGTCGGACTGTTGAATATCAAGTTATTCAGAGTAAGATTTGTGCCTGACGCTGTTAAAAGCTGAGGAAGCGCCATCATTGTTTGAATTTGAACCATTTGGGTGGCAGATGGATTATCAATGATCGTTGACATAGAGTTCTCTGCCATATCTCTGAGCTCTGCAAAAGGGATGTCATTGACACTAAGATCAAAATTGAGGCTTTGCGGGCCTACAGTTTCAAAGTCTTTGGGTTGTGGTGTGAGCTGTAGTCCATCATAGCCCATACGGACGTTTAGTTTGACGTTATTGTCTTTAAAACCCTGCATATCCAAACCAAAGCCTGCTTCGGCCAGTGACATGCTTGTTGGTTTGTCACTTCCCTCATTTTCTGGGAAAGTAATGTTAATTCCTTCCAAGGTGTATTGACTGGTGAAGCCGTTCCCTAAGCTTTCAAAAGCTTCGACAACTGTCGACATAACAGCCATTCTATCTTCATTTGATACATCACCTGCATCTGTGGTTCTGACGCGCTCAGCCAGATCATCTATTTCATCTTGCATGGCCTTGTTATCAGCAGCGGACATGCTGTCGATATTCATTTTGAGGCCTGCTTTTTTGATTGAGACAACTTGAGAAGCCGAGCCACCCGATATGTTCAGGTTTTCAGCAGTAGCTGTCATAGGGCCTGAGAAAATACCATCTTGCTGTTCTTCCAAATTCATCTTCACGTCGATTTTGGGGATGGTGATAATTGTACCGTCTTCGTAATGTTCCATACGAATTGTTTGATAGGCAGCATCAAGTTTGATGAAACTTTCAATACGTTCATCAAACAAACCGGCCATGCGTTGTGCGCCTATGTCGATTTTGAAGGTTGGTTGACCATCCTGATTGATGTAGGTCACAGGAGAGGGCCATGCGAGTGACATCTTCCATTGTCCATCTCTATCACCCGGAACGGTATTGATTGCAATCATGCCGAGTTCTGCACGACTACCGTCCGGTTCTATCATTGTAATATTGGGTAAAGTCACGGCGTAATAACTCCCTGCCGGCTCGACGATTACATTTCCCGTCGTTTTCAGTTCGCCGCCCGCAAGAGTTTGGGCATCTTTTTGGCGATCAAGTAGCTTCGTAAACAAAAGTCGGAGTTCCTGTGCGCCTTGGACATTCACGGCTGCTTGTGCCGATGAAATTGTGAATGCGAAGGAAAGCGCTAAAACGCTGAGAATATTGAGAAAACGAAGCATGTATGGAATCCTTTACCGTCAAAAATCTAATTGTATCAGATGTAGCAAAAAAAAGCCTATTTCACCACCCTGTAGAGCCAAGTTTTGGCTGATTTCCCTTTATTCAAAGCAAAACTTCAGGTAGAGAGAGATACACATTAATTAAAGGGCGCGTGTAAAGCCAAAATTTATGATTATAAGTTCCATAGACAAACAGTTCAGTTTGGGTGAGGACGGTCGTGTCCATTGGCAGGAAGATCCCACCAATCCATTGACGGGCCCTGTGATAGCGCGTGTTCAAAAGGGTGAAGATATATTGAAACCTTTGGTTCTTCTGGAGGGTGCAGACGAGATTATCGGTAATCAGGACAAAAAAGCGGTTGAAGAACATGTGCAGGGCTGGTTGAACAGGCATTTGCGTGAGGTTTTAGCACCGCTTTTTGTATTGGCTGATGAAGAGAATATTGAAGGCCCGGCGAAGGATATCGCTAAACGAGTGTACGAAGCACTTGGGATCATTCCACGTGAAGAGGTTCAGGACTTAATTGATAACCTGGATGAAACAGGGCGGGGTTATTTGCGTAAGCGTCGCCTGCGCATGGGACCTCTGTTGTGTTATCTGCCTGAATTAAATAAACCTGCTTCTGTTCGCTTGCAGGCTTTTGTTTGGAATGTTTGGCATGGCTTAGAGCTTCCGGCGATCACGCCCAAGGACGGCATTGTGTCATTCAGTGTCAAGGATCAAGAAATTGATCCCAAATATTACCGCGCGATTGGGTATCCTGTTTACGGACCGCGCTCTATCCGTGTTGATATGCTGGATCGCGTTGTCTGTGCGGTTTATGACTCGGCTAAAGATGGAAAGTTTCAGGCGCAGCACCAAATGGCGGAATGGCTGGGTAGTAACATTGCTGACCTGTATGATGTTTTGGAAGCGATGGGGCATAAAAAGATTTATGACCCGATGGAAGAAAAGCTGAAAAAAGAAGCTGAAGAAGCGGTTGAAGAAACAGAATCTAGCGCATCTGAAACAGAAGAAAAAGCGGAAGAAAAAAAAGAAGAAAAACCTGAGCTTGCGACTTTTGCATTAAAGCGCGGCAAGGCATCTGAAAAAAGCAAACCGCGCGCGAAAAAAACTACCAATAAAAAAATACCTGCCAAAAAATCACACAAGGGCAAAAAACCGGGTGTACAAAAACCAAAAACAATGCAGACAGGACCCAAGCCCAAGCCGGAAGATTCACCCTTTGCAGTGCTCCAACAGTTAAAACTTGGCAATGACAAAGATTAGATCACTCATTCTGTGTTTTGTTTTCTTGGTCGTCACGATTACACCATCCTATGCAGCGATTTTTTCCGGTGCGTACTTATTGGAACTTTGTAAGCGTGATGCGCAAGGCTCTGAAATCGTCGAAGGCGGTCATACTGCTTGTCAGGCTTATATTGCAGGCATTATTGATTATCATAAATTATTGCGCTCCTTGGGCACATCACCATCGGTTGATTTTTGCGTTCCTGACGATGTGAAAATGAATGATATACAGGATGTTGTCTGGACGTATCTGAATCAAAATTCGGAAAATGATGGCTTTATCGCCGCGCCCGCCGTGGCGCTCGCGCTATTCGAAGTTTTCCCGTGCGGTGAATAGTCACAAAAAGACATAAAACAGCTTTCCTTTTGTTTTCATTATGGTATTTATAAGCATTCTCTTATAGAAAACGATTGGAGTGGCGCAATGCGCACCGCTTATTCTTTGTCAATTTTGGTGGCCGTTTTTATGGCATTTCCGGTTTATGCGGAAAGCGATGTTCTGTTTATTCGCGCGGGCCTTGTGCAATGTGGTGAGCTGGATCGTTTGGACATGGCCTGTGAGTATGACGATCGGTGCTGCAGCCTGAAAGACGAATACTGGCAGGAGCCTTTGCCAGATATCGAAGATATCGCCGTGGGGGGAGACTTTCAGGAGTTGGTAAAAACGCTGACGGTTGAGCCTCAAGCAGGTAGTGATTCCGAAACCTTGAATGTTGCTATTCAATAAGAACGGTCAACGACGTAATCGCATAAGCCTCTCAGGCTTAATGCCAGATCGGATGAACTCTCAATTTTTGTTTTTGCATCATTGGCGTAGTTGCGAGCGATATCTAACCCTTTATTGATCACATCATGCTTATCGATCAGTTCTTGAGCTTGTTTTAAATCATCATCTTTTTGATTTTTGTCGCCGATTGTGCGGTTCCAGAATTCTTTTTCTGTCGTATCGGCACTTTGCAGGGCTAGAATAACAGGTGCACTCATTTTCCCCTCGCGGAAATCATCACCAACTGTTTTGCCCAAGGCTTCTTGGTCGGCGGCGTAGTCCAGAACATCATCAACGATCTGAAACGCCATGCCGAGCGCCATGCCGTAATCGCGCATGTTTTTGATGGAGCTTTCCTTCTGATCCGCAATGACAGGGCCAACTTCGCAAGCTGCGGCAAAAAGAGCGGCGGTTTTGCCCTCAATCACTTTCAAATACTCATCCATAGAGGTCTCGAGATTGTTTTGGGTGGAAAGCTGGAGCACTTCTCCTTCGGATATTGTGGCCGATGCGTCAGAAAGAATGCGCAAAACATCCAGATTGCCGTCTGCGACCATCAGTTGAAAGGCACGAGAAAATAGAAAATCCCCAACCAGTACGCTGGCTTCATTGCCAAAAACGGCTTTGGCAGAGGGCTTGCCGCGGCGCTCATCACTGTCATCCACGACATCGTCATGGAGTAGGGTTGCCGTATGAATGAACTCTACAGCGGCGGCGAGCCTGTGAGCGCGTATCATATCACCGTCAAAAAGCGCTGTAGAAGCCAAGGTCAGTAAGGGGCGGATGCGTTTGCCGCCGGCAGCAATCAGATAGCCCGCCAGTTGCGGGATCATCGGCACGCTGGATTGCATATGATTGACAATCAGGGCATTGACTTCGCGCATGTCATGATCCAACGTACTCGATAAGGCGCCGAGCGGTGTGATCATATCGTCTTTCATATCTGTAACCGCGCTCTCCATTGTTTTGACATAGATCAGGTGTGCCGGAAGGGCAAGACATTTATGCGTGAGATTTTTCGCTCGAATAACGCCATTCAGCTTTCCTTTATAGAATCCAACCTGCGTGATGTCGGAATTGAACCCATTCAACTGGATCAGCATACAAGTTCTATGGAGGGCAGTATTAGTGCAATTGAGCGTAGAATTGTCGTTTCCGAAGAAGATTATGATGCCGCCATGCGTATAATGGATGATTTGGAAGATAAATTATGAGTGAGACCGAAGATATTTATCTGCTGGATAAAGCCTTGCGCATTCAGGTTTTAGTAGACGGTTTTAAGCCCGGATTAGATTCTGTTTTTCTAGCGGCTGCTTGTCCGATTGAAAAAGGCGAAAGCGTTCTGGATATGGGGTGCGGTGTCGGCACGGCGGGACTTTGTGTTTTAAAGCGCGTGGCTGATACAACATTGACGGGCGTTGATTTTCAATCGGACCATATTGATCTGGCAACGCAGAATGCAGATATCAACGATCTCAATGAACGTGCACATTTTTTATCATCAGATATAAAGGAATATGATGCTGAAGAACGGTTTGATCATGTGATTTGTAACCCGCCATTTTTGGAAACAGGTGCGCATATCGTATCACCATCCAATCGTAAGGCGATGGCGTTGGGGCATTTGGAAGAGGATTTTGATATCTCTGTTTGGATTGCCGCCGGGCATAGAAATTTGAAATCGGGCGGAAGCCTAACGCTCGTCCATCGGGCGGATATGATGGATAAGATTATTCTGGCGATGGGGAAGAAATTCGGTGCTGTAGAGATTATGCCGCTCTGGCCCAAGACAGGACGCGATGCACGGCGTGTGATTATTCGCGCAATTAAGGATCGAAAAACACCCGCCGCTCTCTATGCTGGTATTACGCTGCATGAAGATGATGGTGAATATACAAAAGCCGCGCAAAGTATCTTGCGCGATATGGAGGCGATTGGTTAAATACAAGCTATGGAAAAGTTACGCGAATATTGCTCGGATATACCGGGTGTGAATAAGGTTTTAGAGCAAAAGGATAAGGTTGCCGTTATCCGCATGGCGGGCGTGATTGCCGATACGGCAAATATGCGCCGCGCAGGAATATCGTATCAGAAATTTACAAAATTGATTGATAAGGCGTTTGATTTGAAACCGTTGAAAGCTGTGGCGCTTGTTATTAATTCTCCGGGCGGTGCACCAGCGCAATGTTCGCTCATTACCAACAAAATCCGAAAACTATCAGAAGAAAAAGAAATACCTGTCTATGCGTTTGTTGAAGATGTCGCGGCTAGTGGCGGGTACTGGATCGCCTGTGCGGCAGAAGAAATTTACGTGCAGGAAAGTTCCGTTGTGGGATCAATTGGTGTGATTAGTGTGGGTTTTGGATTTGAAGATTTTATCGATAAGCACAATATCAAACGCCGGGTACATACGGCAGGCGCGGATAAATCTTTCCTCGATCCGTTTAAGCCTGAAGCCGAGAAGGATTTAAAACGTCTGAAAGCGCTGCAAACTGATATCCATGACAGTTTCAAAAAATGGGTGAAGGCACGGCGCGGTGAAAAATTAAACGGTACGGATAAAGCGCTGATGGAAGGGGCTTTCTGGACCGGTACACAAGCCATGGAAAAAGGGATTGTTGATGGTATCGGTGATGTCAAAACCGTGATGAAGGATAAACTGGGTGAGAAAATCCGCTTTATCAATATCGAGCCGGAAAAGAAATTGCTCGGCGCTTTGCCATTCGGGGCAGGCGATACGCAAAACAACTGGGTCCAGATGGCCCTGGATACTGCCGAGGATCGGGCCACCTGGTCTCGTTACGGACTTTAATCGAAATTAAAACTCAGCGTTAAACCATCATTGTGGCGAACGTGCCGTACTTTGCTTCGCTTTGGCGTGTAATAAACGCTCGGGTGATTGTAATAGACAACCTTACGACCGTGCGGCGTATGATAGCTGTCATACACAACATAACCATTCCGTTTATGTCGATGATGGAACTTCACTTTCTTTTTATGATGTTTATGGCCGTATCCATGATCGTGATGGTAGTTTGAAGAGCATTTATAATGCTTTTTATGATGGTCGGGGCCGGCATGTGCTGTGCCGGTTGTGGCCATGTAAGCGCCGATACTAATGGCACCGATGCTGAGTAGTTTTACGATGTTTTGCATGTTTTAACTCCTTGGTTATAGTATCCCCTCGGACGCTATTACGCGCATGTAGGAAAGACCCTTCGAAAAAATGACCATCGCCATTCACAGCGCCAATGAAAAAGACCTGCAAACGCTTTACGGTATTTATGATGCCAACGGGCAAAGTGATGATGGATATTTTGAAAAGTGTTTGGAACTTCAGGAAAAAGGCGAGCGCGAGATTTTGATCGCATCACTAAATGACAAACCTGTTGGATTTTGTATTTTAAATTGGAAGCCGCGCTATGCGCTGTATCAAAAACTCGGTATTCCCGAAATTCAGGATTTGAACGTTATTCCCTATGCACGCAGGCAGGGCGTTGCAAAGGCTTTGATTGCCTACTGTGAAACTAGGACCTGTTACCAAGGCCAAAACGTCGATCAACAACTCGGCGTAAGCGTGCCCCTAGGCCCGTCCTTTGGGGCGGCTCAGCGTCTGTACTGGTCTCAGGGATACCAGCCTGATGGAATGGGGCCGACACAGGACCGTCAGCCTGTGGTAGAGGGGCAGGCGTATCTTCTGGATCAGGACTTGTGTCTGATGCTGGTGAAGGCTCTGTAAGTAATTTTGCTCCATCTCTGGTTTTTATAGTGCCTTTGATGAGTCCAACCTGAAAAGGGATGTCTATTCCCTGCACTTTATGCTGATCTTTATCCAACTCAACCACTTCAGAGCCGGTTAAAACAACCATGACAGGTTCCTTTGTGTCTCGATAATATCCCTGAAAGCTTGTGAGTTTATATTTTTCTCCAGCGCCTAATTCTAAAACTACGCCGATTAATGTAATAGAGTTATCGTCAGCAATGACCTCTCTAATATTTATTCCGCCTGAATTTTTGTATTTCCCAGTGTAAAGAGCTGCTGGGGCATCTGATAAGGAAATACCAAGAAACCTATTATCCTCAGTTGTTACATATAAAGCCTCAATAACCCTATTATTAAGAGTAATGTTTGGCCTCTGGTTTTGTATTTCCCCAGAATAGTTTTCGACTTGCATGCTCCCTTACCCCTTTACAAATAAACATAAGAAATTAGTAACACTATTCTGGAAAATTGCAAGTCTTTTTTGGAGTATTAGCATTGGCAAATCTCTGTTTTGCTTTTTGGGGGTAAAAATGCTTAAATCCCGCATCAGTAAACGCAAACGGAGATTCGGGTTATGACGAAATGGGTGTATCAGTTTGGTTGCGATCAAACCGACGGAAATGCAGATATGCGCGAGCTTTTGGGGGGTAAAGGCGCAAATTTGGCGGAAATGGCCTCCCTCGACTTACCCGTGCCACCCGGATTTACGATAACGACTGAAGTGTGCACATCCTTTTACGATAACGATAAGCAATATCCCAAAGAACTTCAAGCACAGGTCAACGAAGCCTTGGCTGCGATTGAAGCCCGGATGGGCCTGAAATTCGGTGATGCGGCGAACCCTTTGTTGGTGTCTGTGCGCTCCGGTGCGCGTGTGTCCATGCCGGGGATGATGGATACGGTTTTGAACCTCGGCCTGAACGATGAAACGGTTGAGGGGCTGGCTAAATCATCCGGTGATGAGCGCTTTGCATGGGATTCCTACCGCCGCTTTATTCAGATGTATGGCGATGTTGTGCTCGGCCTCGAACATCATGATTTTGAAGATATTCTGGAGCAGCATAAACGTGATGAAGACATCACAGAGGATACGGATATCACAGCCGAGGGCTGGAAAGGCATTGTCGTGCAATATAAAGAGATGGCGGAGCGTGAATTGGGTAAACCGTTCCCGATGGACCCGAAAGAGCAGCTTTGGGGCGGCATCGGCGCTGTGTTTGACTCCTGGATGGTGCCGCGTGCCGTGACGTATCGGAATATTCATGATATCCCAGCTGATTGGGGTACGGCTGTAAATGTGCAGGCTATGGTGTTTGGTAATATGGGCGACGACTGCGCGACAGGTGTGGCGTTTACCCGTGATCCCTCAACGGGTGAGAATTATTTTTACGGCGAATATCTGGTCAACGCGCAAGGTGAAGACGTTGTGGCCGGTATTCGCACGCCACAATCGCTGACCATTCAAGGTAAAGAGAAAGAGGGGTCCGACTTACCTGCGATGGAAGAAGTCATGCCGGATGTGTTCGGGCAGTTGTGCGACGTGCGCGAGAAGCTGGAAAAGCACTATGCCGATATGCAGGACATTGAGTTTACCGTGCAGACAGGCAAGCTGTTTATGCTTCAGACACGAAGTGGCAAGCGCACTGCTGCTGCGGCCTTGAAAATCGCTGTTGATATGGTGAAAGAGGATATGATTACCGAGGAGCAAGCTCTACTTCGCTTGGATCCGCAAGCTCTTGATCAGCTCTTACACCCGACACTTGATCCGATGGCGCATAAAACGATTGTGGCGAAGGGCTTGCCGGCCTCTCCCGGCGCGGCTTCGGGTAAAGTTGTGTTCACGGCCGATGAGGCCGAGGACAGAGCACATAAGGGTGAGCAGGTGATTTTATGCCGTACTGAAACATCGCCCGAGGATATTCACGGCATGCACGCGGCGGAAGGGATTTTGACATCGCGCGGTGGCATGACCAGCCATGCGGCTGTCGTCGCGCGTGGTATGGGGCGCGCTTGTGTGGCCGGAGCGGGAGCGATTGCCATTGATTCAAAGAACAAGATCATGCGTATCGGCGATTCTGAAATCGGCGATGGTGATGTGATCACGATTGACGGTTCTACAGGCGAAGTGATGTTGGGCGAAGTCGCAACGATCAAACCAGAACTTTCTGGTGATTTTGCCGAAGTGATGGCGTGGGCGGATAAAACACGCCGCATGAAGGTGCGCACCAATGCGGAAACGCCGCTGGATACCCAAACGGCCAAGGATTTTGGCGCGGAAGGGATTGGGTTGTGCCGCACAGAGCATATGTTCTTCGATCCGAACCGTATTCAAAATGTGCGCGAAATGATTTTTGCTGAAAATATTGATGGACGAAAAAAAGCTTTAGATCAATTGCTTCCAGCGCAACGTTCAGATTTTGAATCCATCTTTAAAATCATGAATGGCCTGCCCGTGACCATTCGATTGCTTGATCCGCCGTTGCATGAATTTTTACCGCACACGGATGAAGATATTGCCACTTTTGCCAAAACAGCTGGTATTGATGAAGGATTGGTACGCCGTCGTTTGGGTGAATTGTCCGAAGCAAACCCGATGTTGGGGCATCGCGGGTGCCGTTTGGCGATTTCCTATCCCGAAATTTGCGAAATGCAGGCGCGTGCGATTTTTGAAGCGGCAGTTGAGACCAATGCTATCCCGGAAGTTATGGTGCCATTGGTTGCAGGTCAGAAGGAGCTGTCTATTCTCAAAAAAGTGATCGATGATACAGCCAAAGCCGTGTTCGAAGAGAAAGGCAAGAGCGTGAACTATCTGGTTGGGACGATGATCGAGTTGCCGCGCGCCGCTCTAATGGCCAGAGAGATTGCAGGCGAGGCTGAATTCTTTAGCTTTGGCACCAATGATTTGACACAGACGACCTTGGGGATGAGCCGTGACGATGCTGCGAAATTCCTGCCCGATTATGTGGGGCAGGGGATTTTTGAAAAAGACCCGTTCCAGACTTTGGATCGTGACGGTGTAGGGCAACTCGTGGAATTGGCCGCTGAACGTGGTCGCGAAACGCGTGATGGTATCAAGCTCGGGATTTGCGGGGAGCATGGCGGTGATCCTGCCTCAATCGCATTTTGTGAAGAAGTCGGTCTCGATTACGTGTCCTGTTCACCGTATCGTGTACCAATCGCCCGCTTGGCCGCCGCGCAGGAGGCACTTCGCCTGGGAAAGTCGGGTAAAGCCGCGATTAAAAAAGCGGCTTAATTATATCCATTAAGTCTGCATCCTGACTCCAGTGGTTTGAAAATAGCACACATGCCTTCACTTTTTGTGAATGTGGCGCTTTCCGTATGCCATTTCAAAAAAATAACTGTCAGCTATTAAAGTAACAATATCAGTATCTTAGCACTATAGGTTTGCATAATTTTCCTCGATTTTTCTAGGATTGGCAAAAATGAGGGTGATATGAGTAATAAAACTGGCTGGAGCAGGCTGAAAGGGCGTTTATCGAGCACGACAATTGCAAGCCGCGCAACGCAGCATATCAGAATTCCTGATACTATTTTGAATTTGGTGCGGTCTGTCAGCGATAGAAATGCGTCACAATTATTGCCTCAGGATGATGGCTTGAGCGATCATCAGGCTGCTAAAAAATGGTATAACTCTTTATGGGCCGGCGGTCGTGAAGAGGCCAAAACGTCTGTATCGCAATTTAAAGATCTGTCCCTGATGGGGGCGATTACAAAATACTGCACATCAGAGCGTTATAAAAACGCGCTTTTGGGCGTAGGAGGGATTGGCATTTGTATTGCCGGTTCCGCGTATACAGCTGTTGAAGTTGCCCAGGCCACTGCCGAGTTTATCAATTCTTTGGCAGAAACAGCCAATCCTAATTCACCGCATACAATATACGACACCGCCGATAGTGCAAAAAATCTGGGGCAATATTTATTGCTGCAATGGGGGCTGAGCGTCGGAATGAATGCTCTGAATCGCCATGTTTCCAGAGACATGAGTGTTTGGATGATGACACAGTTCGAGGATGTAATGTTTTCTGACCCAGAGATATTGATGCGTGTGCAGCATAATCGTGATCCCAACAGCGACGCGCCGGACTCCTTAAAACATGTGCCGGGTGATGTGATCACTGAGTCTACAAATAGAGCGGCTTTTGGGTCATTACAGTTAATGACGTATGGTGTGAATACGGTGATCACGACAGCAGCATTGACGCTAGCCATGATCAATAACGCACTACCTATAGAAATGTTACGTCCCTTGGGCTATGCAATTGCAGATAATGGAACTTTGTATGCATCGCTTGGCGTTTTGGGTGGATATTTAGGGGGAAGTTATGTGATCGGTGATCGGTTACGGCGCGGAATACAGGATAGACAAAGCGCGCTTATCACTGATGATATTGCTTATCGTCAATCCATTGAAGAAAGCATAAGCAGGGCTGCGTTATCAGCCCAAACCGGATCAAGCGAATTTTTCGAAGAGAAATCATCGAAAAGTCTATTTCGGTTAGCGCAGAGTTGGACAAAAATGAATTTTGAACAGATCAAATTTGGCGCTTTTCAATCCATGCAAAATATATTGGGGCAAAATGGCGTTTCTTATATTCCATCCGTCATGGCATTGGCTGGTGATGGTGGAAAGCCAACAGCTGATGTGACTTTTCAAGGGGTCATGGAAACCTCCAGTTACCTTGGTCAGCTTATGGGGGTGTTAAGCGAGTTTATCAATATGCTGCCTGAAATTGCGGAAATGGGAGCCCACCGGGAGCGTGTTTCTGATTTGGCCACGTTGTTTGATTTGGCAAAGGACAAGAAAGAGTTTTATGCATTAAGCGGCATACATGATTTTGACGATAAGAAATTCTGTGAGTTGGAAAGCTCTGCGATTGAGGTTCAAAACTTAGACTTAATGCATCGTGGGCAAAGCGAAGCATTTTTAAATGTCTCAGAAATCACAGTGAATAAGAGAGATTGGGTGCATGTGCGCGGAAAATCCGGTGCAGGGAAAAGTTTTTATTAAAGGCGATGAATGGCAGTCCAGAATACGGTCGTGGCAGCATACGTTTGCCCGAAAATGCAAGTAAGTTGTTTGCGCCGCAAAAGGCAGAGTTTCCAACTATGTTCACTCTGGCCGAACATATTATTTTTGGACATTCAGACAAAAGATTAGAAGGATTATCAAAACAAGATTTTGAAAGAATGAAAGAGTGCCTGACTCAAGCTGGTCTGGAGCATTACTCAACAGAATTAAAGGTATCTCATTATAACGGCTTACCATGGGATGAGGTCCTGTCGGGTGGTGAAAAGCAGCGTTTAATTTTAGCAAGAATTTTGTATCAAAAACCGGATATTCTTTTAATGGATGAACCAACATCTGCGCTAGACCCGTTATCGCGTGGTGATTTTTTTGATGTCATCAAAGAGCATTGCCCAGATATAACGCTTGTTGCCATTACACATGATGAAAATTCGGCGGAAGGGCACAACCATATTCCTCATATGAATAAACGTATTCAGGTTTATGATGGTAAAGCAGAAATTTCGAACATAACGCCTATACGATCTCGAAGAGCCGGTCCACGACTGCCCATCAATGTTCCTTCATAACACTGATAACAGATCGAAATCATCATCCAAAGGTCGGAAGATCGCGCGCATGCCTGCAGATTCCGCGGATATGACGCCTTTTTCTTCGTCTTCAATCGCCAGACAAGTGGCGGGATCAATTGTGACGTTATGGATGTTTTCAAGGGCGCGGATACCGGCCAAATAGGGTTTAGGCGCAGGCTTACGTCCTTCATAATCTTCCTTGCACAACATTGCATCGAAGTAGGGGCTGAGGTTTGCTGCATCCAGAACGGTGCGGACAGAATGGGTGCGGCCATTGGACACAACGGCTTGTGGCAGGCCTTGTGATTTGAAATGTTCCAATGCTTCCACAACACCGTCACGGATTTTGATTTGATGGGCGTTTTCAGTGAACCATTCATCGACTTCGCGTAAATATTGTTCCTTCGGGCAATCGAAGCCCAGCTCTTCGGTGAACCAGGCATAATTTTGGGGGCTGCCTTGTAAGAAAATGCGGTGCTTATGCTCTTCGGGCAGTTCAATCCCGTAGCGCCTCAGCACGTTCAGATTTTTAAGCCAGTGGTGCTCCGCCGTATGCACCAGCGTGTTGTCACAATCCCAAAATACGTATTGTACCGTCGTCATCTTTTAACTTTTCCGCTTCATCATCTTTTAATAGGGCCAGTCCGATATCGCCGCAAGAAGAGCGCATCTCCATCCCATTGTCCAGCTTTGTGAATGCTTCTGCCAGGTTTTCGCCCTTATTCTTATTGTGGACGGTATAGAGATGCTTTTTCGCCAAACCGCGATAATGCATGCGAGCGGTGAGTTCTTGTCCCATATAGCACCCTTTATCCCAATCGATGGCATGCAGGTGATCAAGCCCACATTCCAGCAATGTGGAGCGTTCAATCACTATATCGCGGCTGCCATCGGGAATGGTGAGCGCGATGCGATGTCTGTCCCAAACTTCAAAGGGGCGCTCTTCTACTTCCGGTTTTTCGAAGCTGCGATAGCCCATATCTGTATGCCGAGGGTCGGGAACCCCGCTATCCTGTCCGAAAACGGCATAGACATCATTATGTTCTTCGACAGACAGTTGCACGTCCTTCCGCAGGCGATACATGTTCAGTCGTTTGAACAAATCCTGTGCGCGTTCGCCTCCTTCACAATCCATTAACAAAAACCCATCACCTTCATGGATAAAGAAATCATGCAGGAATTTGCCTTGTGGAGTGAGCAAGCAGGCATAGAGAGCCTTTCCGCTTTTCAGCTTGTTCATGTCATTGCTAATGAGGGCTTGTAAAAATTCATGTCGATCCGCGCCCTCAAGATGAATGAGGCCGCGATCTGGCAGTTTCACGCAATATGGTGTAGATATACCGTCCATGAAAATCCTTTTTATCACATCCACGCACAGTATGTCATAGAGAGTATCAAAGCGTTTTCAAATTAAGTTTTACTGTTTAGTTATTTAATGTGTCGTAAGGATCACGTTCGCGCGCTTCGATATTCGTTTCTTTAGGTTCTAGGCGTTTGCGATCACCGCGAATTGTATCGACCCAATTATCACGCGCTTCGTCCGCGATGTCGTAAGGGAGATGCTCAACACGCTCCCATCCTTTGGTGCGCATACAGGTTTCGAAATCTGTGTAGTCCAGATGTTCGGCGTAACGATACCCGTCACGGTTCGGTGTATCCCATGATACCATGCCGTTTTTATCATCGGGGTCTGCAGGAATAGCTTTTTTCAATGATCCAAGGCGTTTGAGTTCATTTAATTCGGCGCTACAGCGTGAAATATCCTGATGCAGTCCTTGTTGAGCCTTAGGACCTTGCAAATAGAGTGCGGACGTGGAGTCCATGCGTTGCCAGTATTGGGCATCACGGAATGTGGGTCCGGTACAGGCAGTTGCCGATAGCGCAAGGGTTGCAAGGGACAGCGATAAAATAAAAGGCTTTTTCATGGACATGCGTTTGTGGATAAAAATTCGAATCTCTATCTTCATTAAACCATGAAGGAGCGGGGGATACAAAATTTACGGTTTATTCGTCCACCATGTTTCCACAACCATGCCATAAAGTGGGGTGGTGTCAGGGCGGGTGATACCATCGCGATAGGCCACAAAATCCTTGGGATTGTAGTAAAGCGGGATCATGTATTGGCCTTCGAGGAGTTTTTGATCCAGTGCGCGGGTGCTGGCGATGAGCTCTTCACGGGTTTTAGCCTGTGCGATGTTTTTGCTTAAGCTATCAATCTCGTGATCGCAGATACCCGCAAAGTTCCAACGTGTGGGCTGGTTTGCGGCTTCACAGCTCCAATACAAATATTGTTCCGTTCCGGGGGAGAGTGAAGAGAGCCAATAATAAAGCACCATGTCGAAATCGTATTCGTTCAGGCGACCACGAAAGGCGGCGGTATCGAGTGAGCGGATTTGCATTTCAACACCCATACGTTTCAGATTTTGTTTGAGTGCGAGGGCCAGTTTTTCATTGTTGGGATTATCCAATAAAACTTCGAATTCAAAAATTTCACCGCTTTGTTCGTTGACGCGCTGTCCGTTTTGAACAACCCATCCTGCGTCTTTGAGTAACTGGTCGGCCTTTCGCATGCGGACACGTAAATCTTCGGGCTGTGTTTCTTCGGCTTGAACACCTAAATCGGTGTTCGGGTAAAAGCTGTTTATCTGTTTATATTCATTAAAGTAGAGACTTTTGTTTACCCAGTTAAAGTCGAATAAGAGATTGAGTGCCTGGCGCACGCGAATATCATCAAATGGCGCGCGGCGTGTGTTGAAAATAAAGGCGCGCACACGATCCGGGCGGCCATGTTCTAGTTCCTCCAGCCATACATCAGGATTATTTTCTATGTCTTTGTAAGCATTGTTCCAATTGCT
>JBCCLQ010000005.1:0-24476 GCA_039026795.1 Pseudomonadota bacterium | reverse complement strand
CTTCGTCATTGCGAGCGTAGCGAAGCAATCCATGGATTGCCGCGTCGAAGCAAAGCTTCTCCTCGCAATGACGTTTTTTGTTATTAAGCTTTAATACCCGGTAGGATTGCGGTTATGACTTTTTCAGCATAGTCCTCTGTCATCACCAAACCACTCATCAAGCGGAAGATAATCGGCCCCATCAATGTATCGACAGTTGTTTCGATATCGATATCATCACGGAATTCACCGCTTTTCATTCCTTGATCAACAAGTTTCGCCAGTTCAAAACAGCGTTCCTGCATGAAGCTTTTGTGGAAGTTTTCGACGGCTTCGTAATCATCCTGAATTTCACTGATGATCTGCGCGACAATACGTCCGTTTTTACCGTTCAATTGAGCCACGACTTTATCGAGTTGGTTGTAAATGCCTTCGGCTGCTGTTGGGGCGCTGGGTAAAACATTTTGAAAGCCGGGTTGTGTGAAAATGGCATCCATGGCTACGGACGCTTTGGATGGCCACCAGCGGTAAATTGTTGTTTTACCGACGCCTGCTTTTTTGGCAATGGCTTCGATAGACAGTTTTTGCACAGTCGTGTGGCTCAGCAATCTGCGTGTTGCATCCAGAATGGCTCGCTTTGACGCATCCGAACGCGGGCGTCCTTTTTTCATGTCTTTTTCTTGCGCTAATGCACTCATTTTTCACACCTATTTTTTAATGTTATTAACAATACGCGCCGTTTTAAAACGGTATGCGGGTGTATTCAAGCAAAACAGAAATGTTATCCACAGGAAGAAATCCTCCCCTGAAAAATACAGGGAAGGATTGTAAGTTATTAAAAAGTCACGCGTAATCCGGCCGTGCCGATCCAGTCCGTTTCCATTTGTGGCCCGTTCAGGTTCTGATAGACGGGTATGCTGATTTCCGCACCGAAAGTTACGTTACGCAGTTCCGCCATTGTCGGTTTGATTTGAAAACCACCGCCAAGCGCGATTGTCTCACCACCGAAATTGTCGGGGTCGGCCGTTTGCACAGGTGCGGCAATCAGAGGGTCTCTACCGTCAATTTCACTTTGTGTGTGGGCACGAACATTGCCCTGAACGGATAACCATTCATTGGCCTGATATCCACCCCAAGCCGTGAGCGTATGTTTATCACCCCAGGCGTAGCCTTCGTCATTTTCACTTTCCAGACGAATTTCACCCATATATTGCGCACCCCAACCCCAGTTGCCACTGTGGCCGTTATAGGTAATGCCAGGCAAGGCATCAAACGTCCCTGTCCCAAGTTGCATCGCATAAGGCATGCGCAATGTCTCGCGTGTGTTCATCGGTGTCAGGACATCATCTTCCTCGTCAATCGATCCTGTTGGCAGGCTGAGGCCGGCATTCAGGTGAATGGTGTGATTACCCTGATCATATATTTTGAAAAGACCGGAGACTTTGGTATCGCCGATACCAGTAGATTTGGTTGTAAACTCACCCAGACGTGTCGTTCCTGCCATACCCTGAAATGTGATGTGATCCATTTCCTTTTCGATGTACATCCCCATGGCCATGAGGGTCAGCCAATCTGTTGGTGCATACATTGCTCCGACCATGTGCATGTCCATGATCATTTCCGTGGGGACCACGCGCAGGTTTGCGGGTGGAGCATTCGGGTTTGAAAAGTTTGTCACGATCTCTTCGGGTGACAGGCTATCCGTGCCATCACGGTTGCCCTCCATATCCATGCGCATATAACGATAGGACAACATCCATTCACCCTTATCATGCACATGTCCGCCCATAACAGCGAGTGGTGCCACATGGTTGTGGCCCGCATGACCGGCATGATGATGCCCGTTATGATCCATGTGATGGTGGTGATCGTGTTCTTCAGCGTGCGCTGAAACAGTTAGTATTGATAAAGCCCCGACCAAAAGGCTCGTTTTTAAAGATTTCATTTTTTCTCCAAATTAAAAAAGTTGTCGTAATTTTTTTAAGCGGAGAGGTGTGGAGGATCGCGCGGGCGGTATTGCGTATAGGTTTCTAGCGATAGTGAAACGAGTGATTGGTTCTCACTAAAGACATAAGGTCTGAATGCAGGAACGGGCAGGTTTGGTAATTGCGGTACAACTACATCGGCAGTGCGTACCAGACAGGCCGGGCAATGATCGGATGGTTGATGCTGTTGTTCCTGTTCTACCGGAAGGCGGTCCGCATCAAACACGATGGTCTTAATGCCCTGAGTTGTACAAATCTCGATCTTTTGCCCATTTTTTTCAAAAAACGGCGTCCAGGCCGGGGAGAGCTGAATACCCACCATAACCAGCAAAGACAGAACAGACAGGGCAAAACCAATGCGCTTCATGCCTTACTGATTATGCCTAGAAACCTGCCAAGTCAATGCTATTAAAGGGGTTTTAAGGATATTAATTTTTGCTTTCCTTTATTGGCCTAATATGGAATAAAGCGGGCTGTTTTGTGCATCCGCAAATTTGGTGTATAAAGGCGAACGATAAATAAAGGGTGGCCCAAAGACAGGCCGTAAGACGTTTTATGGAAGTATGGATTTTATACGGAGATGACATCGAGTCGACGGCGGATCTGGCGCATGAAGTGCGGCGTTTTCTGTCCGAAGGCGAAAAGATGGGCATTGATGTCAAAGTGTATGCGCCTGCGCAATTCGACCTGTTGGTCAATGAACATGCCCGTGATTCCATTTTGATTGATGGTGTGCCTGTCGGCCTTCCGGATTTTGTGTATCCGTATTTCAACCATAATGACCAATCTTATTTCTCACTCGCCATTGTGCGTCAGTTGGAACGATTGGGCGTGGAAGTTTACAACACAGCGCAAACCATCGACACCGTGCGCGATAAATTGCACACGCACCAGATTTTGGCGGAGCGCGGTATTGCGACACCGTCAACGATGCTGGCGAAGTTTCCCGTTGATTTGAATTTGATTGAAAGCACGATCGGATTTCCCGTTGTTGTGAAAACATTAAACGGTGCGTTAGGTATCGGGGTGTTCCTGATTGAAAACTCGAACGCGTTTATGGACTTGATGGAATTGATTGGTGAAACCAATCCTGACTTGCAATTGATCTTTCAGCAATTTGTGGCAACCAGTAAGGGGCGTGACCTACGCTTGTTCGTGGTCGATGGTGAAGTGATTGCCGCGATGGAACGCCGCGCGAAAGACGGTAGCTTTAAAGCGAACTTTAGCTCTGGTGGGTCCGTGCATAATTTTGAGCCTGATGAGGAGTCCGTGGAGCTTGCGATTACAACATCGGAAGTTTTGGATATCAAAATTGCCGGTATTGATTTGCTGTTCAAAGAAGATGGCGGTTACACCATTTGCGAAGCGAATACCTTCCCGGGCTTTAAAGGTCTGGAAAAAGCATCCGGTGTGAATATCCCTGAAAAAATTTTCCAATCCATGCAAAAGCGCATGGCCGAAAAAGAAGCCAATGGCGAAGTGAAGCCGAAGGCGGTAACTGGTAATTAGTTATTGGTTATTGGAATTATTTTTTCAGTGATGTAGATAGCTTTTGTAACATCTTACAAATCACTTCGTATTCAGATTTCCAGAGTTCGGCAGTTGTATTGTTAATGTAACCTAAGTCATGGGCATAATTTACCCAAACTTCCATTTCACCACTTGATCCTAGCGCTATCAAAACGTATCGGTTGAATTCGGATTTAGAATTTCTTTGTTTCAAAAAACCTTCCGCGATATTAGCACAAACTGATTTGCTGGCTCGGCGAATTTGATCTGCTAAAGCGTATTGTTCAATCTTCGGGAAATTTAAGCTTTGTTTATGAACGTCTAACGAAATAGCGTATGCTTTTTTATAAACCTCTAATTCACTAAATTTTTTCGCAAAAGCAGTTCCCATTTTCTAATTACCAATAACTATTCACTAATACCCTAAAGTCTGGAAAGTTGTTGGAGCGGGGTCAGCCTCGACAATTCGGCCATTGCGGATTTCTAAAATCGCTAAGCCGCGTTCCACCAAACCGTTACGCCCGAATCTGAAAATGCCATCTATGCCTGCAAAACCGTTCGGGTTGGTCAGAGAGCGTCTGTCAAAAGCCGGTCTTCCTGTTGTCTGGTAACCAGACGCGGCGAGGACTGCGGCGAGGGCTGTGGCGTCATAAGCCAACGAGGCAAGGCGTAGTGGTTTTGCGCCGAAAGTGTCCTCATAGCGTTTTTCAAAACCACGGCGCTGACGCGGTGAGGGAGCGGCAAACCAAGCACCGTTTAAGTTTGTTTCGCGTGCGAGAGCTTCGTTATCCATTAAACCTGTTCCCAAGCGGCGCACTTTATCAGGTGTTAAGCCATAGTAACTTAGTGCGCTTGCGACCAGTTGAGCCTGTGATCCGCCAATCGGTAGAAATACACCTTCAAACGGAACAGGTTGCGGCGCGTTTGGTGCCGCGTTGACCGGTGCTGATTGTGCGAACTCCGCGAGTTGAGGGGCCAGGTTACGTTCACTGGGATTAAAGCGCTGGTCCTTCACAATCGCAATCGCATTGGCTTGCGCATTTTGCTGGAACGCTTTTGTAACTGTATCACCGTATTTATCGGCAGGAGCGATAACGCCCATGCGGCGAATGCCGTTAGCGGCGGCGTAACGTGTCACACGCTGCACTTGTGCGAACGGTAAAAAGCCCATCACATATGTATTGTTTCCGGCCAAGGACCAATCAGTTGAAAAGGCGATAAGGTTAATGTTGCGTCTTGAAGCAACGCCTTTCGCCGCACGCACGTTATCAGCCAACAATGGCCCGAGTAAAAGTTGCGCACCGTCATTAATGGCAGAGCTGGTGGCCTGCAATGCGCCTTGCGGTGTGCCTTGAGTGTCGCGTGGCATGAGTTCAAAGTTTTCATACCCCATATCGAACAAAGCGAGCTGTGCGGCCTGTAACATGGACTGCCCCATGGGAGCTTGTGGTCCGGTGAGCGGCAGTAAAATTCCAACTTTTACAGGCGGTAAACCGGTAAAACTTATCTGGGTTTCTTCAGCGGTTTCGGTTGGAGCAGGAAGTGTTGTTTCAGATACCTTTGTATCCAGTGCTTCAGGTGTGGTGCTCGCGCTTGTCGGTTGTGCATTCCAAGGGCTTGTGCCGCTCGATACACAGGCGCTTAAAAGGAATAGGCTGAAAACAACAAAAACAAAATTTAGGCGGTGAATTTTTTGCATGATTTTTTTCTGGGCACTGATAGTCTTGAATTAATGGATGATTTAGAGCCTACACAAAAAGAAATCGGAACGCCACAGGCGATTGTATCGGGATTGTATCTGGTGGCGACGCCGATTGGGAATTTACGCGACATCACTTTGCGCGCGCTGGATGTTATGGTGGGTGTTGATGTTGTGTATTGCGAAGATACGCGGGTGAGCGGGAAATTGTTGCAAGCTTATGGCATCAAAAAGAAGTTAGCTGTTTATAATGATCATTCTTCAGATGGCGTTCGCAAAAAAATCATCGAAAGTATTGAGCAAGGCCAATCTGTAGCCCTGATCAGTGATGCGGGAACGCCGTTGATTTCTGATCCGGGTTATAAATTGGTGCGGGATTGTTTGGCGGCGCGGGTGAACGTCACGTCTTTGCCTGGTGCGAATGCAGTTTTAGCGGGTTTGCAGCTCTCCGGTTTACCATCTGATACATTTACATTTCATGGGTTTCTGCCATCTAAAAGTAGGGCACGTAAAAAAGTTTTCGAGCAATGGCAGAATGTTCAAACCACGCATGTGTTTTATGAAACCGGCCCACGTTTGGAAGCGGCGCTTAAGGATTGTTTGGAGATTTGGAGAAATCGCGAAGTGTCCGTGGTTCGCGAACTCACCAAACGTTTCGAAGAAATTAAGGCTGGCACAATTAAAGGGCTGCTGGATAGTTTTGAAAAGCCGAAAGGCGAGATTGTTCTAGTTATCGGTGCTCCTTTAGAAGTTGAGATGAGCGATGTTGATATTGATGGTGCTTTACGTGACGCATTGAAGATCATGTCCGTCAAAGAAGCGGCCGCGCATGTATCGGGTATCACAGGAAAGCCCAAAAAAGAATTATATGCCCGCGCACTGGATTTAAAATCGTGAGCGCAACGACCTACCAGAAAGGATTGTGGGCGGAAGCACTCGCAGAAATTTTCCTCAGGCTTAAAGCTTATAGGATTTTAGAAAAACGTTACAAAACACCTGTCGGTGAAATTGATATTCTTGCCACACGGAAAAATACGTTGATTGCGATTGAGGTGAAAGCACGTAAAAGCAGAGAAGATGCGCTGTATGCAATCAATACAAAAACACAGAACCGTATCGTACGTGCCTTGGAATATTATGTTTCTCACAATCCGAAGTGGGCGGATAAAAATTTTCGTTTTGATATTATCACCATAAAGTTGCCTTTTTTCATTGCTCATGTGGACAATGCGTGGCGTCCGCGCTCATAATTCAAAGATCATGAAACGATTCCTTATTTTATCATCATTGTCTGTTTTGGTTTTGTCGGGTTGCACGCCGATCGGTGCTGCTGTCGGCGCAGGTGCGACTGTTGGGATTTCGGCCGCACAGGAAGGCGGCGTTGGCCGTGCGGTGAGCGATGCCGTCATCCAAGCCAAGATCAATGACCAGTGGCTGCGTCATGATGTTGATATTTTCACAAAGCTGGATTTAACCGTGAATAACGGCCGTGTTTTGATTACGGGTGTGGCGCAGGAGCCACAACACCGCGTGGATGCAGTACGTTTGGCGTGGCAGCCGGATGGTGTTGAGCAGGTAATAAACGAAATTCGTGTCGCAGACAGCGAAGGGGTTTCAGGATTCATTCGTGACAACTGGATTTCAACGCGTCTTCGGTCATCGATAACGCTGGATCGTGATGTACAGTCGTTGAATTACAATATCGATACAGTTCAGGGCATTGTGTATTTGATGGGTTATGCACAAAACCAAAAAGAATTGAACCGCGTGATTGAAACTGCACGAACCATCCCAAATGTGAAACAGGTTATCAGTTACGTGAAAATCGTCGAAGCCAAGGATGATGTAAATTGGAATGATCAGGTTGGGTATGATCCAAGTGTGAATCAAGGACAGATACAAACACAGCCGCCGTCCCAGAATTTCCGAGAAGACTACTCGTCACCAAATCCTCCTGTTGATAATTCAGCCTACAACGCGCCTGTTCAGACCGTTCCGATTGATAATAGCGCGTATGACGATGGTGGGTTTTAGGCCGTCATGGATTTCGACGCGGACGCGTATTTAAGCACGGTCGGTCAAAGCAACGATTCTGATATCAATTTGTTTAAAGCCTCTATTGCACTTGCGGCGGTCGATCATGATGGCGTGTCACTGGATAAATATTTCAATCACCTGAATAAACTCTGTAAAGCCGTGAAAGCGCGGCATGAAAATTTACTGAAGGAAGGCGCTAACGATGATGCGGGTACACAATTGGCCGCACTGAAGCACATTATTGCTGATCAGGAAGGTTATACGGGGGATGTAGAGACTTATGACGATCTGCAAAACGCGGATTTGATCCGTGTGATTGATCGGCGCCGCGGTATGCCGATTGCGCTGTCGGTTTTGTACATTCAGGTTGGTCGCGAATTGGGCTGGGAGCTGGATGGTTTAAACATGCCCGGCCATTTTGTCTGCCGGGTTGAAAAGGACGGAGAACGTTTGATTTTTGATCCGTTTGATTGCGCGAAGACTTTAAATGCGGCTGATTTGCGTGCGCTTTTAAAGAAAACGCAAGGCGATTTTGCTGAATTATCTGCTAAATATTATGAGGCCGCGCCCAATCGGGATATTTTGATTCGTCTGCAAAACAATATCAAGCTGCGGCTGATTGAAAATGAGGAGTATGAAAAGGCTGCCATGGTCGTGGAAGCTATGCGCAAGATTGATCCTGATGAGTTTCGTTTACTGCTTGATGCCGGCGTTCTCTATGCTCGTGTCGGTCAGCATATGGCCGCTGCGCGTTGCCTGGAAGGATATATCGATAAAGCGCCTAATCCGCGTGATCGTCAGGAAGCAGCGATCCTGTTGCAACAATTGCGCGATATTTTGCAGTGAGCGTTTTCATTGATGGCAAAAATGTGGACACGGTAAGGTAAAGTTGCGCACCCCCTTGCATGTTTATGGACAAGGGCATAATACTTTTAAGGATATATTTTTTGCGATTCGAAAAGGAGCAAACCTCATGCGCACTCACATTTTATCTTTGGCAGTTATAGCGGCCGTTGGCCTCAGTGCCTGTTCATCCACGGATGAAATGGAAAATGATGATATGACAGTGTCTGCATCGGGTGAGACATTCGAAGCCGGACCTTTAGGCGCTGACGATACTATGGGCGCTGGCGTTGATGGCTTTGAATCAGCGTCATTGGGCGCAGGAACCCAAGCTCAGTTGGTATCTGAAATCGGTGACCGTGTGTTTTTCGGTTATGATCGTTTTGATTTGAATGATGAAGCGCGTGACCTCCTGAACCGTCAAGCAACATGGTTGAACCAATATGGTAGCCTGACAGTAACCGTTGAAGGGCACGCCGATGAACGCGGGACACGTGAATACAACCTTGCCCTTGGCGAACGCCGTGCGGACTCAGTGAAAAACTACCTGATTTCTATGGGGGTTGACCCACGTCGTATCAATACAATCAGCTACGGTAAAGAACAGCCAGCAGTTTTGGGTGCAAACCCATCATCATGGGCGCAAAACCGTCGCGGTGTGACACGCGTTGATTAATTAGGAGTTCAATGCTGATTTACAAGCATCATAAAAATTCCATAAAGGCACAGGGTTTTATCCTCCTGTGCCTTTGTTGCATGTTTGGTGCTGCGGCACCTGCATTTTCTCAGTCGAACGACATTAAAAACCGTCTCAATCAGCTGGAAAACGAAATTCAGACTTTGAACCGCGCGGTTTATCGCGGTGAGCCTTTACCGGAGCCGGCTTATAATTCACCAACGCCTATGCCCACTGACAACAGAATACAGTCAGACAATCTGGTGCGGCTACAACAACTAGAACAGGACCTGCGGGACTTGACGGGCCGTGTTGAAGAACAGGCTTTTGAAATGCAGCAGTTGCGCACGCGTCTGGATACGATGGAAGCCTCACAGGCATCGAATGCCGCAACACCTGTACGGACGCAACAAGCACCATTCGGGCAACAGCCTTATCAAACAGCGCCCTCTGCAGGCGGCGGTTTTCAATATGTCGATCCGAGCGGAATTTCAAACAATCAACAAACGCTTTCGCAGCCCAACCCTGTTTTTCAACCGCCGCAACCACAACCAGCCGCTATCCAGCCGCAAGTGATGGACCCAGCCGGTTTATATGAAACATCATTCAGTATCCTTAAAAGTGGTGATTACGATGCGGCCGAAAAGTCTTTTCAGGCTTTTTTAGATAAATATCCAGACCACACGCTGGCATCTAATGCGACGTATTGGCTGGGTGAAACCTATTATGTCCGTAATCGTTATGACGATGCAGCGCGCTTATTTGCGCAGAGCTATCAGAACTTCCCGAGTGGATCAAAAACACCGGATAGTTTGTTGAAGCTAGGGTTATCACTGAACGGTCTGGGTAAAAAGCAGGAAGCCTGTATCGCGCTGACCCAATTGATATCGGAATTCCCGGGTGCGGGCGCGTCTATCCTGCAACGCGCTGATCGGGAAATGCAGAACCTTGGCTGTTGAATCTTCGGAGCGTTCCGAGCCACTGTCCCATTCAGAATTCAAAACTTTGATCGCCGATATGGTTGATGGAAAAAACAAAGTTGGGCTCGCCGTATCCGGTGGCCCGGATAGTATGGCGCTTGGGTTCCTATTATCGCATTGGGCAAAAGACAATGACGTGCAGGTCTGCGGCGTAACGGTCGACCATGATTTGCGTAAGGGATCTGATAAGGAAGCAGAGAAAGTAAAGGCGTGGACCAAAGATTGGCCGAATTTCTCCCATCAGATTTTGAAATGGGAAGGGGATAAACCTCAAGCCCGTGTTATGGAAGAAGCGCGAAAAGCCCGCTACGCACTGATGCAGGATTATTTTAAAAACGTATCGGTTCGTAATTTATTTTTGGCACATCATTTGGATGATCAGGCAGAAACAATTCTTATTCGTCTTGCGAAGGGGAGTGGTTTGGATGGTTTGTCTGGAATGAAAGCCAAACAGCAATACGCACAAAACGATGCGTATTCTTTGACATTTTTACGCCCCTTACTTGGAGTGGAAAAACAGAGGCTTATTGCAACATGTAAACATTTTGATGTGCCGTTCGTTGATGATCCCAGCAATGAAAATGACAAGTTTCTACGCCCACGTTTACGTGAAGCACGCGCGATTTTGGAGGCAGAAGGTTTAAGCAATAAACGGCTGGCGACAACAGCGCGCCGCTTGGACAGTGCCCGTATCGCTCTTGACGAGATTGCGCAAAACGTTTTTGAAGATTCTGTCATCCAAACTGATAGTTCAATTGTCATCAAAACAAAGTCATTGGAAGACTGGCCTTTTGAAATTGGGTTTAGGGTTTTTTTGAAAGCGATGCGCATAGCATCCGATAGCCAGACATATGGACCACGTATGGAGAAACTGGAGTCGCTTTATAGCAAAATTGTCGCATCCCATGATAAAGTGAAAGAAACGCTCGGCGGATGTATCGTTGTTTACAACCCCCAGGATGCCGAAATTATCTTAAAACCGGAATAGAGGTCTATGGTAGCTAGGTTTTTAGTCATTTTACTCTTTTTGATCACTCCTGCCTTTGCGCAAGATGCGCAAACGGAAGATACATTTGTGGGAGATGCACGCGGGCTTGTCTGGGGATTGTCTCAGGATGACATAAAACGGTACGAACAATCTGAATTCTTAGGGCCTTTTGAAAATGCTTTATCGTATAAGGGGCAGGATTTCGGCAAAGATGCCTTTATCACTTATTACTTCTTCGATAACAAATTGGGGCGTATTATTGTTGAATATGACTATTTGCGCGCCAATCCACAGGATTACCTGAATGACTATATTGAATTCCAAAGCCAGTTGACCGAACTGTATGGCGACCCCTCCTCTGATGATATTGTGTGGCGCAACGATATATATAGAAACGATCCTGAACGCTGGGGGATAGGAGTTATGATGGGTGGAGTACAGTTTTCAAGTCTGTGGTCCACGCCCACCAGTATCATTCGCATGACATTGAGAGGCGATAAGATGAAGGCCGAGCTAGAAACAACTTATGTTAGTAAGACCGTCTTGCAGCGTGAAAATGCAGTGTCTTTAACCCCGCAAAATGCGGCTTCCGAATAACCTGTGGTGTATAAGCCATAATTTGGCCGTATGCCTTGGTTATCATGACTTTGAGGCATATTTTCTCCCTTGTTTTGATGGACAAACGCCTTATTTATCTATTTAATCGTGCTTAGTCACGTAAGGTTTTACAAAAGGACATAAAAAAGTGAACGGATTTGGACGTAATTTGATGTTTTGGTTGGCCATCGGTTTGATGCTGGCTTTTCTGTTTCAGGTTTTTCAGGGCGCGCAAATGCAAAGCGGCACCCAAGAAACCAAAGCATATACTGACTTTTTGGCTGAAGCAGAAGCAGGCGGTATTTCAACCATCACTGTAAAAGGCCAGCAAGTTACGGGGCAATATACATCTGGTGAAGATTTTACAACCATGATTCCGGTTGGTGAGAATGTCGTAGAAAGCTTAAAAGGTACATCTGTACAAATCACGGCTGAAAAAGAAGACCCGGAACAGATCAGTGCGTTGAGTATTTTACTGTCCTGGTTCCCGATGTTGCTTTTGATCGGTGTCTGGATTTTCTTCATGCGTCAAATGCAAGGCAAGGGCGGAGGCGGAGCGATGGGCTTCGGTAAATCTCGCGCACGTTTGCTGACTGAAAAGCATGGCCGTGTGACGTTTGAAGATGTGGCCGGTATTGATGAAGCCAAGTCCGAGCTGACCGAAATCGTAGAATTTTTGAAAGATCCGCAGAAGTTTCAACGCTTGGGCGGTAAAATCCCGAAAGGCGCTTTGCTGGTGGGCCCACCCGGAACCGGTAAAACTCTGACCGCACGCGCTGTGGCAGGAGAGGCGAATGTTCCATTCTTTACGATTTCGGGCTCTGACTTTGTCGAAATGTTCGTTGGTGTTGGTGCATCACGTGTGCGTGATATGTTTGAACAAGCGAAGAAAAATGCGCCATGTATTATCTTCATTGACGAGATTGATGCTGTCGGTCGTCACCGCGGCGCCGGTTTGGGCGGTGGAAATGACGAACGTGAGCAGACATTGAACCAATTGCTGGTTGAGATGGACGGGTTCGAAGCCAATGAAGGTGTGATTTTGATTGCGGCGACAAACCGTCCGGATGTTCTGGATCCTGCGTTATTGCGTCCCGGTCGTTTTGATCGTCAGGTTGTCGTGCCGCTTCCCGATGTAAAAGGCCGTGAGAAGATTTTGAAAGTGCACATGAAGAAAGTGCCTTTGGCAAACAATGTGAGTGCATCTGTTCTGGCGCGCGGAACACCCGGTTTTTCCGGTGCGGATTTGGCGAACCTTGTGAATGAAGGTGCATTGCTGGCTGCGCGCCGCAACAAGCGCGTTGTTAGCCATCAGGAATTTGAAGATGCCAAAGATAAAGTGATGATGGGATCTGAGCGTAAATCCATGGTGATGACAGATGAAGAGAAAAAGCTGACTGCTTATCATGAAGCAGGTCACGCCGTCGTTGCGCTCCACGAAAAGGAATCCGATCCAATTCATAAAGCAACGATTATTCCACGTGGGCGTGCGCTTGGGCTGGTCATGCGTCTGCCTGAAGGTGACCGTATTTCCATGTCACGTGCCAAGTTAAAGGCTGATTTATCTGTTGCGATGGGTGGGCGTATTGCCGAAGAAATCATTTTCGGCGAAGAAGCTGTAACCACAGGTGCGTCATCTGATATTAAAATGGCTACGAATACGGCGCGCCGCATGGTGACGGAATGGGGGATGTCCGATAAGCTGGGGCCGCTTCATTACGGCGCCGATCAGGAAGAAGTGTTCCTCGGCCATTCTGTTGCACAAACCAAAAATGTATCTGACGATACAGCCGCGATTGTAGATGAGGAAATTAAACGCATTGTTGAAAACGCCTATCAGCGTGCGACACAAATCCTGACTGATAATATGGATGAGTTGCACCGTTTTGCAGAAGCGTTGCTGGAATTTGAAACGCTGAATTCAGATGACATTAACAATCTGATGGAAGGCAAGCCGATTATACGTGAAGAGCCGGACGACGAGATTGATACAAAACCAAAATCATCCGTTCCAAGCGGCGGTGGTATTGACTTGCCCGGTGGCGCAGAGCCCCAAGGCGCTTAAAGCTTGATGGTGAGGGGATATCTATGACACGGAAATATTTCGGAACAGACGGTATACGCGGTAAGGCCAATACATTCCCGATGACAGCGGACATGGCGCTCAAGGTTGCAATTGCGACGGCGCATGTACTGCGTGAGGCACAACCCGGGGACAATATGAACCGCGTGGTGATCGGTAAAGATACGCGTTTGTCTTGTTATATGTTAGAGCAAGCGATGACAGCCGGATTTTTGTCCATGGGCATGGATGTGATTTTAACCGGCCCGATCCCAACTCCGGCCGTGGCGCGGCTGACGTATTCCTTGCGTGCGGATTTGGGCGTGATGATTTCTGCATCCCACAATGCTTATCAGGATAACGGTATTAAGCTGTTCGGTTTTGATGGATACAAACTCTCCGATGACATCGAAAAGAAAATCGAAGACGTAATGGATTGTGATATTGAAGGTTTGCTCGTATCTCCTGAAAAACTCGGTAAGGCTGCACGGTTGGATGATGCGCCGGGGCGCTATGTTGAATTTGTCAAACGATCGCTGGGGCGCGGTCAGACATTGGAAGGTTTAAAAGTTGTTGTCGATTGTGCGAATGGCGCGGCTTATAAGGTTGCTCCGCAAGCGTTGTGGGAACTAGAAGCTAAAGTTGTTACGATCGGTAATCAACCAAATGGCCGTAACATCAATCAGGACTGCGGAGCCACGGACACAAAGGAGTTGCAGGAGCGTGTTGTTGCCGAAGGCGCGGATTTAGGTATTGCTATGGATGGTGACGCCGACCGTTTGATTGTCGTTGATGAAAAAGGCCAGCGCATTGATGGTGACCAGCTTATGGGGCTGATTGCGACGCGTTGGAAAGAAGATGGCCAATTAGCAAAAGATACTCTCGTTGCAACCGTGATGTCGAATTTGGGGCTAGAGCGGTATTTAAAAGGCCAGGGTATTACCATGTTGCGTACACCGGTCGGTGATCGGTACGTGGTAGAGACCATGCGTGATCAGGAATTTTCATTGGGTGGTGAACAATCCGGTCACATTGTGATGTCAGAATTCGGCACAACAGGTGATGGGTTGATGGCCGCTCTACAGGTCATGAATATCATCAGAGCAAGTGGTAAACCTGCGAGTGAAGTCTGCAATGTTTTCGAACCTTTGCCGCAAGTCTTGCAAAACGTGACATATGATAACGGAACACCGTTGGATAAAGACAGTGTGAAAGATGCAATTGCAAAAGCAGAAGAGACGTTAGCCAATGATGGTCGTCTTTTAGTACGCCCATCGGGTACAGAGCCCGTCATTCGCGTGATGGCGGAAGGGGACAATCCCAATTTGGTCAAGCAGGTCGTCGGGGATTTGTGTACTATAATCTCTAAAAATGCGTAAAATAGTAATATATTGACATACGCTAATTATTGTCATAATTAAAAGATATGCAGGATTTTGAGAAAATCATCAAAGACCCGGCCCAGAAACAGCTCTGGGAAGCCTCGGCCAAAGGGGATTGTGGGCAGATACGTCTGGCGATCCTGAATGGTGCGGATATTGACGCACGCGATGAAACTGGCCGCACGGCGCTGAATATTGCTTCCCAAAACGGACAAACGGACGCAATGAAGACCCTGACAGCGGCAAAACACATGATGTATTTTGCCGAAGAAGAGGGCACGCCGGAACAAACCTTTATCCATCGTGCTCGTGCCCGTCGAAAATCGGCTTAAAATACCCCTAACATTGCATCCTGATGACAATCAGGATCTTTTATGCAGAAAGATCCCAAATCAAGTTTGGGATGCAGAGTGCAGTTGGGTGGAAAAACCTTGATTATCTGGTGTCAATCGGCACAATAGCGGCTGGTTCAAAACAGCTTTGCGAATGCTATGAAAGATTCCAATACAGCCCTGCTTCCGAACGGTTTACAGGACTTGCTTTTCCCTGAGGCGGAGAAAGAGGCCGGGGCTATTCATACCTTAATGATGGCTTTTAAAGCATTCGGATATCAGCGCGTGAAACCGCCGCTGGTGGAATTCGAAGAAAGCCTTTTGTCCGGTCCTGGGCAGGCGTTGACGCGCCAGACATTCCGGCTGATGGATCCTGTATCACAACGCATGATGGGTGTGCGTGCCGATGCGACGGCACAGATTTCACGCATAGCCTCTTCGCGATTGGCGGCGGAAGATCGACCGTTACGGTTTTCTTATGCAGCAGATGTTTTACGTGTGAACGGCACGCAGCTGCGTCCTGAACGGCAGTTTTGTCAGGTCGGGTGTGAGTTGATTGGCGATGCGTCCATTCGTGCCGATGTTGAAATCATGTTGATCGCGCTAAAGGCGCTCACCGATTTGGGAATCAAGGACATTACGATTGACCTGACGATTCCGACATTGGTCGAAAGTGTGTTCGAAGCGCATCACGTCGATGAAGATGAAAAAGACAACTTACGCGAAGCGTTAAGCCGTCGTGATTTTGAAGCCTTTGATATGACGGCATCCGAACTGCATCAAATTATGGCGCAGTTGTTATCCTGCGTCGGACCTGTATCGGATAATCTGGAGACATTGAAATCCATTGCCGTGCCTGAACAATCTGCCGAGAGTATTGTCCGTTTGGATGCAGTGATCACTGAATTACAATCTGCATTGGATGTGTACGGTTTGTCGGATGTAAATGTCACGATTGATGCGGTGGAACATAAAGGTTTTGAATATCATAAAGGTATTAGCTTCACATTATTTGCAAAAGGCCTGCGTGGTGAATTGGGTAGCGGCGGTCGTTATGAAAGCAATGATGAAACGGCGACAGGATTTACAATTTACATGGATACGGTTTTGCGTGCACTGCCAACGCATAAAAGTGAAGACAAAGAATTCGTATCATCCGATGAAGATTGGAAGTCCATCAAGAGCAAACAAAAATCCGGCAAAATGGTTATAAGAAAAGGGTAATTTAACATGGCAAATGTAGCGGTAATCGGGTCCCAATGGGGTGATGAAGGTAAGGGAAAAATTGTTGACTGGTTGTCATCCCGTGCCGAAGTCGTCGTGCGTTTCCAAGGCGGGCATAACGCCGGCCATACGCTGGTTATTGATGGTGTGACGTATAAATTGCACCTTCTACCATCCGGTATTGTGCGTCAGAATAAATTATCCGTGATCGGAAATGGTGTTGTGGTTGATCCATGGGCTTTGATGAGTGAGATTGAAACAGTGCGTGAGCAAGGTGTTGAAATCACGTCGGACAATTTAGTCATTGCCGAAAATGCGAACTTAATTCTACCAATGCATCCCGCATTGGACGCTGCGTTGGAAGCGGCACGATCCAAAGACAATAAAATCGGAACCACCAAGCGTGGGATTGGTTTGGCGTATGAAGATAAAGTCGCGCGGCGTGGTATTCGTGTGTGTGATTTGCGCCATCCGGAATTTTTGCGTGAAAAACTGGAAACGCTTTTGATTCATCATAATGCTTTGTTGAAAGGTTTAGGCGCCGAAGAAATCGATCTAGACAAAACACATAAGGATTTGGTTGAGATTGGTGAAAAAATTCTACCGTTCGCCGGCGTGGTTTGGAAAATTCTGGATGAAGCACGACAGGCGGGTAAGAAAATCCTCTTTGAAGGTGCGCAAGGTATGATGCTGGATGTTGATCATGGCACATACCCGTTCGTAACTTCATCAAACATTGTAGCAGCGCAAGCGGCGACAGGTTCAGGGATGGGGCCAAAGGCCATTCAATATGTGTTGGGTATCACCAAAGCCTACACCACACGTGTTGGTACGGGACCGTTTCCGACAGAGCTTGATGATGAAGTCGGTCAGCGTTTGGGTGAAAAAGGTCATGAGTTCGGAACAACAACAGGACGTAAGCGCAGGTGCGGTTGGTTTGATGCCGTGATCGTGCGTCAATCCGTCAAAATTGGTGGTATTGATGGGATTGCACTGACCAAGCTCGATGTTCTGGACGGTTTGGAAGAGTTGAAAATCTGTACGGGCTATGAGCTGAACGGCGAAAAACTCGATTATCTGCCGGCCTCCCAAGTCGATCAAGCCGCTGCAAAGCCGATTTATGAAAGCATGGAAGGGTGGAGCGAAAGCACTTACGGCGCACGCAGTTATGCTGATCTTCCGGCTGCTGCGATCAAATATATCCGCAGGATTGAAGAGCTTATTGGTGTTCCTGCCAGTGTGCTATCTACATCACCGGAGCGGGAAGATACCATACTTGTCGAAGATCCATTTGTCGTATAACCGACCTTAGAGCAATAAATTTACTTTTAAGACTGTTCAGCATAAAATGAGCAGGATTAAACCCTTCCCGGATACCGTCTTCCATGGCTGACGTACAACAAGAACCACAAGATGAGCAGAATGATGCAGAAAAAGCGCCCGAAGACGGTGCTTCTGTTGATAATGCTATTAATAGTAAAAAACCTAAGGCCGGTCAGCCAGCACAATTCAATACCGAAATAACCATTCATCCGGATAAGCCTCTCGCTAATTATAATATTGGTGAAGTCAAAGCTTTTGAAGCACGTGGAAAAGGAAACTCGCCTGAGAGATTAATTGCTTATTTGTGTGAAAAGCATTTAAGTCCGCGCATTAACGTTGGTGCAAATTACAACAAAATTATCAATCCAAACATGGCAAGACTTGTTGCCAGCGGTGTTGTGTTCTGGCCGCCGGAACAAAAACAGCGTTATGTGATGCTGTACGAGAACAATCTTGGTTCCGCTATTGTGGATCAAGACGAGAACGCAGGACATGGCTGGGATCAGGATATGGTTTTGAACAATATCCTGAAGCCATTGTTTAGCGTTTTACAGGATTTGCGCGATAAGGAAGTCGTACACGGACATATCCGCCCTAAAAATATTTTTAATGGCGGGTCTAAAAGTATGGAACGCGTTGTTTTGGGAGACTGCCTTTCTGTTCCGCCATGGAGTAATATGCCTGTTGTTTATCTGCCTATTGAAAAGGCGATGGCTGATCCAGCAGCCCGTGGGCGCGGCACTACAGAAGACGATTTATATTCATTCGGTGTGACGTTAGCAGTTCTGCTGCGTGCATCTGATCCGATGGAAGGGTTTACAGATGCGCAAATCATCGAAAATAAAGTCAAGGTCGGTTCCTATCAAGCGTTGACGGGCAAGGACCGCTTTAAAGGTGCTATTCTGGAACTCTTACGTGGTCTTTTATATGACGATCCGCATCAACGCTGGACTATTGATGAAGTGGAGGCTTGGCTGGATGGTCGGCGTTTAAGCCCGAAACAGGCACCGAAAAAAATGAAAGCCAGTAGGCCACTTGAGCTAAATGGAAAAAAGCACATATATCCTGAAACGCTAGCGATGAATATGCCACATAGTGTGACAGAATCTGCACACTTGGTTGAGAATGATGATTTGAATCAATGGGTGCAACGCGCTGTTGAAAACAAGCTACTTTTAGAGGCCGTTGATAAAGCCAAAGATATTGCAGCCGAACAAGGTAAGGGTGGTTCGTACCAGGAAAAACTGGTCACACGTGTCTGTATGGCTTTACATCCCGGTGCCCCTATACGATACAAAGGAATCAATATTCTGCCTGAAGGTGTTGGTATGGCTCTAACCAATGCATATCTGCAAAATGAAGATATTCAAACCTATGTAGAGTTTTTTAATCAATCCTTCGTCATGCAATGGGTGGATATGGAACGATCCGGTTTTATTGACTCCGGCGCTTTAATCTCAAGGTTTGATAGCTGCCGTGCTTTCATTCGTCAAACAGGAGTTGGTTTCGGACTGGAGAGATGTATTTACTATCTTGATCCCTGTGTGCCGTGCTTGAGTGATAAGCTTTCGGACTATTATGTACGGACGCCCGAAGATATTATGTTTGCGTTTGAAGATTTATCGCAGAAAGAAGATCGACCAAAAATGTTTTTTGATCGACACATCAATGCATTTTTATCGGTGAAGGATCGTAAGAATATTGACCCGTACGCATTTGAGCTAGGCGATGATGCAGAATATAGAAATATTTTGGGTGAGTTAAAGACGCTGGCGACCATTCAAAAACGTTCGCGGATGGACAAATTTCCAGGTATTGCAGGATGGATCGCTTATAACTTAGAGCCTGTTTATGACCGTATTCATGATCGAAAACTGCGCACAAGCCTGCAAAAAAAGGTAGCAAAGCTACATCCCAAAGGAGATTTGACCAAAATTGCCGCGATTTTTGATGAAACAGAGATGTATAGTGGCGATTCATCACAGTTTTTCCGCGCTATCCATGAATTTGTTCGTTTGAAAAACGAACGGGTGAAACTGGAGTATGATTTGGAGCATTCAAAAACCTATGGCTATGACACGGGGCGTCAGGCAGCGGCGATTTTATCGTGCATATTGGCATCTATCATTATTCTGGCATCAACCTTTATGGCGTTCGGAAGTTTTCTGGGGTAAGAGATATGGCGAAGAAAAATAAAAAGAAAACCAGTTTCAGAACGAAATTTACGATGATTTTCCTCATCGCTATGGGTGTTATTTTTTCATCAACTGCTGTGATTTTATTGATCGGCATGTTGCCGACAATCGTTGCCGTGATCATTGATAATTCAAAAGAAAAATTAAAACCACTGACTGTAGGCGCGATGAACTTAGCCGGTTGTTTCCCTTTTGTCCTAGAAAGCTGGGTGTCTGGTAGTAATGATATTTCTGTTGCTTTGGACACTGTTTTGGAACCAAGAACCTTCTCTATCATTTATATGGCTGCTGCTATTGGCTATCTGATCGACTGGTCTTTAAGTGGGATCGTTGCGCAAATTATGGTTCAAAAAGGACGTGCGCGGTTAAAAGAGATTGATCGCATTCAGGAAAGTCTGATCGAGCGCTGGGGCCCTGAAGTTAAAGGAGAAATGCAGCTGGATGAATATGGGTTTCCGATTGATCAGGAGGGTGCAGAAGCCCTTGAAACTGCGCATGAAAGTGCCAAAGCGCAATAAAACAAAAGCCATTTATTAAGCGGTTGTTAAGACCTGCTATCGTATCATTGAGAGTGAAGAAGCGTGCCCCTATGGCGCGCTTTATTCAGTTTTAGATAAAGATAAAAATTAATAAAAATAAAAATCAAATTGGGAAATAACGTGGGTGTATTAAAGTATTTTATTCGATCGAAGGACGGTACAACGGCTGTTGAATTCAGTTTAATTGCCGCACCGTTTATTTTTATGTTGATTGGCGTCATTGAAATGGCACTGATGTTTGCTTCTGCCAGTTTATTGGAAGGATCAGCAGCTACAGCATCCCGTTTGATCCGCACAGGCCAGGTTCAACAGGCCGGTGGTTCACAGGCCATGTTTGAAGATACGCTTTGTGATTTTGCATCTCCGTTGATTGCCTGTGAAGATATACAATACCAAGTTTTTAGCGTCGATACTTTTGAAGATGCAGATAATCTTCCTGATGCTGAATTTGATGATGATGGTAACCTGACAGACACAACTTATGATCCAGGTGGTGTATCCGATGTTGTGTTGGTGCGTGTTGTTTATAATTACAATATTACAACACCGTTGATGCAGGCTTTCCTAACCAATAATGCAGATAATACACGCACGATGATGGCAACAATTGTTCTGCAAACAGAACCTTACCAGTTTGAGGATAGCTAAGATGATGAACATTTTTCACAACATATCCTTGATGCGCTATTGGACGGAGACAAAGGCTAACGCCTTGGCCGAAACAGCGATCTTATTCCCTGTTTTCCTATCTCTTTTGATGGGTGTTTACGATTTGGGGCAAGGTATCATTATCAATCAAAAATCCATTACATCATCACAGGTTATGGCTGACCTGATCGCCAGAAATCGTGAGGTGAGTGAAGATATTGTATTGGATATTGTCCGTGCCGGTCAGATGGCAATTGAACCATTTCCTTTGGCACAAGATGGTGTTCAATTACACGGATACGATATTGTCAGTGTTTTGTTTGATGAAGATGGAAATCCGGATATTCAATGGCGTATGACGGATAATATGCTGCCGAATGATGATCCATTATTAACGGTTGAAAATATCCTTGAACTTGAAAATGAAGGCTTGGTTATTGTGACAACACAATACCGCTACACACCGTATTTTGCTGAATTTGTAACTGATGAAATTTTAATGCGTGAAGTTGCGTTTTTACGTGGACGCAGCAGTTCGCTTATTGTCTGTGACGATTGTCCGGGCGGATCATAAAACAGGGGTCGTGTTATGTTGAAAACAATAATAAAAACATTTCGAAACTATCTTCTAATAACCGGTGGTGCGGCAGCCGTTGTATTTGGCGTGACCGTTCCGGTAGTTGTAACAGCTGTGGGTATGACAGTTGATATGTCACAAGCCTTTGTAACACGTGAACGCTTGAGCCGTGCATTGGATGCGGCGGCACTGGCCGGTGCGGCAATGGAAACAAATGATGAAAGTTTGATTCAAGATAGGGTGGATCGTTTTTTAACGGCGAATTATCCGGACGATGTTATTGGTCAACGTATTACTATGGATGTGGAATTAGATACAGAAAATGATCTTTTGACTGTATCTGCACGCGCCAAATTAGACACCGCCTTTATGGGTATAATCGGTAAGGACGTTATATATGTGGATGCCGAAACTACTGTTCAGCGTGAAGTGCGCGGTCTTGAGGTTGTGTTGGTGTTGGATAACACAGGATCGATGAATACAAACAACAATATCGGTGCTCTGAAGGATGCGACGCTTGGTTTCATCGATATCATGTATGAAGCAATTGAAGATGACGATGAGGTTCGCATCGGTCTCGTGCCTTACAGTTCCTCCGTCAATGTCGGTCCGTATGGTATCGGTCTGGATGAAGCCGGTGTTCCATTACCATCCGGCGGTTTCGTGGAAACGCCTGCGGATGATATCTATTACGACTACACACATAATAATTTTTACAACGATGACGAATACGGTATAGCAGAAGTAGACCTGGTCTATGATCAAACGAATTTCGGCCAGTGGCATGGATGTGTTCTGGCGGAAGAATATCCTCTTGATACAGAGGATCATGCAGGTCCATGGCAAATGTACCGCTATGACTTCAATGGTTCGACGAATAACTGGTATAGCAACAACTGGCAACGTTTGGGCGGTACTTGGTACACCAATGGTGATAACTACAACAGTTATTATGGACCGAATTACCATTGCCCGAGACAGAAGATTGTACCGTTAACGAATAATCGCGCTGTTTTAGAAGCTGCTACAAACAATATGGGTGCCGAAGGCTTCACGCTGGGTAACTACGGTATGGTTTGGGGCTGGCGAGTTATTTCACCTGAGCTGCCTTTCGATGAGGGATCTGAATATACCGATCCGGAGTGGGAAAAGGCCGTCATTATGATGACTGATGGTAACAATACGATGAACCATGCTTATACGGCATATGGTTTAACGAACACGCACAGTGTACGCCCAGATGAAGAAAACGCGCGTTTCATTGAAGTGTGCGACAATATGAAGGAAGAAAACGTTCTGATTTATACAGTCACGTTCTATTCCAACATCAGTGACGATACGAAAGAGTTTTATCGTGAATGCGCAACAGACCCGACCAAATATTACGATGCGCCATCACAGGAAGACCTTGAGGTCGTGTTCGCAAAAATCGCACGTGAACTGAGTAAATTGCATATTACGGAATAAAGTTAACAATTCGCCGGCAAACGGCGGGTAAACAGGGTGGTTTAACAATAAAAGGTGCCAAAACTCAAAGGGCCGGACATCTCCACAGTCCGGCTTTTTCCTTGGAAACCCGGGGTTTACATATATCTTGAAAATTTACCTAAAATCCGAAACGATATTATGACTAAGTATCTGGAATTGTATCTTTTTTTAACCACCCCTTAAAAACCTATGGTATATTCTAAAGATATAACGGTTGGGGCATCTAACGTCCTAGATCGAAGTGGGTAAATAAAAATAAGCTGGAAACCAAACGAAGGAGACTTAATATGCTTAATAAACTTCTTGCTCAATACATTGCAGAAAAAGACGGCGCGACAGCGATCGAATACGGTCTGTTGGCTGCCGGTATCTCAATTGTACTTGTTACAGTTGCTTTCTTATTCGGTGATCAATTAGAAGCAACATTTACAGACATCACAACAGCGATGGCTGGTGCAGGCTAAGCCTGATTGGAATAATTCGAACAAAAGCCTGCCGTTTTATGTGAATGCATAGGCAGGCTTTTTCTCTCTCACGAAGCACATTTGAAGCGTTCAAGACGTATTCTCTAAATCATTTTTCAATAACAATTAAAAAGAATAAGGCAGGGTCATGCTTTTGTTTGTCGTCATATTTTGCGTAGTGGTCGCGCTCGGTTTTTGCCTGGCAGCCGCCTGGTCAGATTGGGGTGGTATGCAAATACCAAATGCCTATCCGGCCGGTATTATTGTGACATTCGCAATCGCTTATGCGGCTGTTTATTTTATGGCGCCGGATGCTGAATATTTTATGGATATCAAATCGCATCTGCTGTCGCTTGTATTTATTTTCGCAACCACATTCGTTCTGTTTTCGCTGAAAATGATCGGAGCCGGTGACTCAAAGCTGGCTGCAGCTGTAGCTGTCTGGACAGGATTTAAAGGTTTACTACCATTTTTGTTCTTTATGGGAATTGCCGGCGGTGTGCTGGGCGTGGCTGCGCTGATCATTCGCAAAAGCAAGCCATTTAAAGAACCAAAAGAGAATAGCTGGATTGATAAAATTCAAAAAGGTGAAAGCGCGGTGCCTTATGGAATTGCCATCGCCATTGGCGCAATGTTTGCATTCTACCATGTCGGTTATTTCGACGCGGAAAGTCTAACTGCTTTAACAGGGAAAACGGGGTAATGGGTAACTATGCGCAATCTTTTGTTTTTTCATTATTTTTTAACAAATGACGCGTAAATGTTAATGTAGATAAAAAGAGTTCTCTTTGTTCTTACAGCTTATGACAAGCCCATCTGACTGAGTATTTCTAATTCGACCGATTTGGTCATATCCGTTTTCAAAAACGAACCATTAATGACGGGAAATCTGAACGATGAATAAAAATGTTTTGTTAGTTTTAGCCGGTGGTTTTTTAGTGGCAGTCCT